>NZ_JBFUKF010000107.1:0-15114 GCF_056400985.1 Mucilaginibacter sp. P4_G9
ACTGAGCCCATAATTTACACAAAGCTCATTGTAACGGTTAAAAAAGAAATTGGCAAAAGGCAGTACTAATATCTTTTGAGTGGGGGTGAGTTTATGTATAAGGCCGTTTTCATAATAACAAACCTGGTAATTATTACAGTAAAAAAATATTCGGTGATAATTGTCCTCGGCTACCCGGAAACATTCATTGCTTTCCAGCCCGTCGGCCGATGTGAAGTTTTTAAAGTGCTGCCCATCAAACCTGCTTACACCTTTATCGGTGGCTATCCAGATAAAGCCCCGGCTGTCCTGCATTAAATAATTAACCCGTGAACTGGGCAGACCTTCAGGCGCGCCGTAGTTTTTCAGGTAAACTACCTGGTAGGGCGTGCCGGCATATACGCCCGAAAATAAAAACTGCGTTAATATYAAAAGTTTGAAAACAAGGCTTTTTAATGGCATTTTATTATCTGCACAATTTTAACAACGCCGCTTTTTTTAATGTACAATGATATGGTGTGTACGGCTTTGTATAGCCTGATAAATATAAAAATAAATGCTAGATAACGTGTTTAGCGATTGGATATAGAAGAAATAAATAAAAAAAGCGACGAAAAAAGCCATGCATGTTGCTGAAAATCAGTATCTATGCCCTTGTTGGAGTTGTCTCCATAGGTGTTCGGAAGATTATTACTTATCCCCATAAGTGGATAATTTAGCTTACCCGCTCTCCGAAGTGTTCCGCTGTTCGAATGTCTCCGACTTCGAACGACTATGCCTGTGGTTTGCAACTACCCGTATGCATAGCAAAAGTAGCGCACAGCACAAGTAGTCTACAGACAACTCACATATAGGTTCGAAGTCGGAGACATTCGAACAGCGGGCGTGGTTCACTGGGTCATTAGTTTATTGGTGGATGGCAGACAATTGCTTGAGCGGGGAAGCCCAAGTCTGTCATCATCCGGCTATCGCAAGGCCATTTCGCTGCTGCTCCAGCCGTGTGCCCCGCTGACAGGTAAACGCCATGCTAAGTAATAAATATGCAACACCCGGATGTTAATTTCATCCGGGTGTTTTTGTATGCCCGCAACTCGCATAAAGGATAGAAACGGGTACCGGCCCGTGAATAAGGCCTGGTGCAGTATGAGTGGATAGCCTGGCGCCGCTTCTACCGGCGGCGTACGCCATGATTACACGCGTGCGCCAGCGGGGCGTATTGATAAGTGCAATTCCGGTAATTATATGCGTATGTATATGAAAGTATTAACTATTAAAAAGTCGGATTTGTATAAAAAAAAAGCTAATTTGTTTACATTCTGATGTTTCTTTCAACCTAAATTTGATGATTCCGAAAAAGGCATTTATATAGAATGCCAAACCAATTATAAGTACAGTCATTTAAAAAGTTATCCGGCATTTACTAAAGCCGAAATTCATGAAGAGAGCAGCGCGCATAAAAGGTCGGTATAACCTGTTACTAAATTTGTAATATGAAGAAAAAAACAATACTTAAAACTATCGTAATTGCCGGCCATTTTATTACCGTTATGCTCATTTGCAAGCCGGCTTTTTCACAATATATCGGTCAGTCTCAAAAAGAACTGACCAACCGGCCTAAAGTCGCCGCAAAGGCACAAAGCTTTAATTTACAGGATGTAAGGTTATTAGACAGTCGTTTCAAACAAAACATGGAACGCGATGCCAACTGGATGTTGAGCATTAGTAATGCAAGCTTGTTGCATACCTGGCGGTTAAATGCCGGTATCGCATCCAATGCCAAACCCCTGGGTGGATGGGAATCACCAAATTGTGAGTTACGCGGACATATTATGGGCCATATACTTTCGGGGCTTGCGTTGATGTATGCTTCAACAGGCGAGATAGTTTATAAACAAAAAGCCGATTCGCTGGTGACAGCACTTGCCGAGTGCCAGCAGGTTTTGGATGAAGGTGGTTACCTAAGTGCTTTCCCAAAACAATTTATCAACCGGGCAATCAAGGGCGAGTGGGTGTGGGCACCCTGGTATACTATTCACAAAGTGATGGCAGGGCTAACCGATATGTATCTGTATACAGGCAACAAGCAGGCTTTGGATATTGCAGAAAAGATGAGTGGATGGGCTTTTCATAAACTTGAGCCTTTAACGCCTCAGCAATTGGCCATCATGGAGAAAACTGAGTTTGGCGGAATGAGTGAAGTTGCCTATAATTTGTATGCCATAACAGGAAACAAGAACGACAAAAGATTGGCAGAACTTTTTTATCATCACGCTATTATGGACCCTTTAGCAAATAAGGAAGATAAACTGGTGGGGGTTCACGCTAATACCCAAATCCCCAAAATAATAGGTGCGGCGCGCGGATATGAACTTACACACGATGATACGCTAAAAACGATTGCAGAATTTTTTTGGCAAACGGTTATCGATCACCATACCTTTGCAACCGGTGGTAACAGCGATCAGGAATTTTTCTTTACTCCCGATCAAATTTCGAAACATATTACAGCCACTACCACCGAAACCTGCAATACCTACAATATGCTAAAACTGACACGCCACTTGTTTACCTGGACAGCAGACGTAAAGTATGCAGATTATTACGAACGCGCTTTATATAACCATATATTGCCATCGCAGGAAGCGGGGACTGGTATGGTAACATATTTACAATCCCTAAAGCCCGGTTTGTTCAAGACCTATAGTTTACACGACGACTCCTTTTGGTGTTGTGTTGGCACGGGGTTTGAAAATCATGCTAAATATGCCGAAAGTATTTATTACCACACGGATAATGGCATTTATGTTAACCTGTTTATCCCATCGGAATTGAACTGGGGCGAGAAAGGCTTTAAAATAGTTCAACAAACCCGCTATCCTGAAGAAAGCGTGACTAACCTTACCGTAAAGGAAGCGCCATCGCGGATTTCGTTTTCGTTATATATCCGATATCCGCATTGGGCAACGTCAGGTGCTACGATTACAATAAATGGTAATGCAGCTAAAATATCAGAAAAACCCGGAAGTTATATTGAGTTAAAACGAGTATGGAAAACCGGCGACAAAGTGGTTGTTAATTTTCCCATGTCATTGCGATTGATCCCGACAAACGATGATGCAAAGGTGGCTGCAATTGCTTACGGCCCATTGTTGCTGGCGGGGGATATGGGCACCAACGGAATAAACCCGCCTGCACCTTTTGCTAAGGACCAGCTGGACTTTGTAAATTATAATATCCCTGAAGACGTTATCAGTTCACTAAGCGTTAAAGACCGGAAATTGACCGACTGGCTAACACAATTGACGGGGAAGCAGCTTATCTTCAAAACCAAAGACGTGGCGGCCAGGCCTATTACACTGATTCCCTATTACGAAATTGATAAACAGCGTTACGTACTCTATTGGAATTTGAAATGACCCAACTACAATTATGTGAAAGACCGGTATTCCACTTCTACCCAACTAATTAAAATAAAACCCAACCAATTAAAATAAAAATAAGTTCTATGAAACGCAGAAACTTTGTTCAAAACTCCGTACTGGCAGGTACATCAATATTAACAACCGGACTTTTAAAATCAAATTCAGCAAATGCCAAGACCACAAATGTTGATAACGGCAAACCTTTTAATTTAAATTATGGCATACATGATGGCATGTTTAAAAACCATGCGGGTGGCGATTTTATTGATCAAATTAAGTTTGCTTACGAGCAGGGATTTCGAAGTATCGAAGATAATTGGATGGGTGGGCGGCCAGTTGATCAGCAGAAAAAGATTGGAGATACACTGGCCAAATTGGGTATGTCCATGGGCGTTTTTGTACAACCTGGTTTAGGCAATGATTCTAACCTGTTAGCATCAGGCAAAGCAGAACATATCGATAAGTTTGTTGCCAGCTGTAAGGAAGCGGTTGAAGTAGCCAAACGTATAAATAGTAAACTGGTTACCGTCGTTCCCGGAGATTTTGTACGCAACCTGCCTATTGGCATACAAACAGGTAATGTAATTGAAGCTATCAAAAAAGGAACAGCCATTATTGAACCCCATGGCCTGATCATGGTGCTGGAACCCCTCAGCGACAACCCCGACCTTTTTTTACGTACACCCGATCAAGCTTATGCTATTTGCAAGGCAGTAGGCAGCCCATCTTGCAAAATCTTGTACGATATGTACCATATACAACGCAACCAGGGCAACATTATCCCTACACTTAATTGGGTTTATGATGAAATAGGTTATTACCAGGTTGGCGATAATCCTGGCCGCAACGAACCCGGTACCGGCGAGATTAATTACAAAAATATATTCAAACTTATTTATGATAAAGGATACAAGGGAGTGATAGGCATGGAACACGGCAATGCGGGTGCGGGTAAAGCAGGCGAACTTGCTTTGATCAAAGCATATCGCGAAGCTGATAGTTTCATTTAGGCAACAGGAAGAACTGAGTATTTTTATAATAGAAATGGACAACAATAAAAGAAAATATAGAAATGGACAACAATAAAAGAAAATATAGAAATGGACAACAATAAAAGAAAACGTTTTTTACTAATAAGTGGCTCAGTGGCGGCGATTCCTTTGTTAGTAGCATTGGGGGCCTTTACCAATATTTCTGAAAAACACTCATCGTATAATTTGGCTACGATTGATACGCCGCTCACTGAAGCACAAAAACATTTGGCTAAAAATGGCTTGAAGGAGCTCGACGTGGCGCCTGGTCTGCGTGTTGAAACTATGGCAACCGAACCCATGTTGATTAACCCTACCAATATCGACGTGGATGAAAAAGGAAGGGTTTGGGTGACGGAGGCCTATAATTACCGGTTTGAGATTAATCACAACAAACCTAAAGAGGCAGGTGACCGCATAGTAATTTTGGAAGATAAGGATGGAGATGGAAGTTTGGAAACCAGTACGGTATTTTATCAGGGCCCCGAGGTTAATGCACCTTTAGGTGTGTGCGTATTAGGTAACCGGGTATTGATATCGCAAAGCCCATATGTTTGGGCTTTTTATGACGACAACAATGACGGTAAAGCCGACCGAAAAGAAATACTATTCCAGGGGATAGGCGGCATACAACATGATCATGGGATGCACAGCTTCGCATTTGGCCCCGATGGTAAACTCTATTTCAATTTTGGGAATGCTGGTAAAACCCTCAGAGATAAAAATAATGATGTCGTACTGGATCAGGATGGTGATGAGATAGGACCTAAAAAATACAAAGAAGGAATGCTATTCCGTTGTGATCCGGACGGTACTCATGTGGAATGCCTGGGCCATAATTTCAGAAACGAATACGAATCGGCGGTAGATAGTTATGGAAATATATGGCAAAGTGATAATGATGATGACGGGAATAAAGGAGTACGAATCAATTACGTTATGGAATATGGAAATTATGGCTACACCGATGAAGTAACCGGTGCGGGCTGGACTGCTAAACGCATTAACATGGAAGATTCGATCCCGCTTCGTCACTGGCATCAAAATGATCCGGGTGTTATCCCCAATCTTTTACAAACAGGTTCCGGCTCCCCTACCGGAATGATTTTTTATGAAGGGACGCTGTTACCGCAGCAGTTTCAAAATGGGATGATCCATGCCGAACCGGGACATAATGTTGTTCGGGCCTATCCTGTTCAAAAAGCTGGCGCGGGATATACTGCCGGTATCCTCAACATGCTTAATGGCGATAGGGACCAATGGTTTCGCCCGGCAGATGTCTGTACAGCTCCGGATGGTTCTTTAATTGTAGCCGACTGGTATGATCCTGGCGTTGGCGGACATCGGGTGGGGGATCTTCAGCGTGGTCGAATATACCGGGTTGTTCCGGAAAGTATGAAAGCGACCTATAAAATACCTGAACAGGATTATAACACTCCGAAGGGTGCAGTCATTGCCTTGCAAAATCCAAATCTCGACGTTCGCAGGCATGCTTTCATAGCATTAACCGGCATGGGAGAATCAGCAATAGCGGAGCTGGAAAAGTTATGGTCAGCGTCGCCCAATCCCCGTATGCGTGCCYGGGCCCTATGGGCGCTTTCAAAATCAACAAAGGCCACAAAATATCTTTCCGAAGCCATCAACAATCCTAACCCTGATTTAAGGATAGCCGGGCTGAGGGCAGCAAGAGAAGTAAATACCAATGTACTTAAACTTGCAGGAGCTTTAGTAAATGATCCAGACGCACAGGTAAGGCGCGATTGTGCGATTGCGTTACGGCATCGGAATGAACCGGAAGCCGCGACGATATGGGCGGCACTTGCAGCGAAACATGATGGCAATGACAAATGGTATTTAGAGGCACTGGGTATCGGGGCCGACAAGCAATGGGACCAATTCTTTGCAGCCTACCTGAAAGTAGTACCGGATCCTTTATTAACAGCCGGAGGCAGAGATATAGTCTGGCGGGCCCGAACAAATACCGCGCTTCCATATCTGGTAAAGCTGGCTAAAGATGCAGGTGTTCCATTAAAATCCCGTTTGAGATATCTCAGAGCTTTTGACTTTTATCCAGAAGCTGAGAAATCCAAAGCTTTAGTCAAATTATTAGAAGAGAATAATGGTAAAGATTTGAAATTAAGTGCGATAATATTGAAGTCATTAAATCCTCAGGATATATCAGGTTCACCTGTATCTCAGCAACAGGTGAAACAGGTTTTAAATTCATACACTGGAACACAGGATTTTGTTGATATGGTAAAACAATATAATATTACCACAGAAGCCGATAAATTGATGGATCTGGTAAAATCCAATGGTATTCAGAGTAACGGAGGATATCAGAGTGGAGGAATCGGGGCCGATGCGGCCAGGCTATTACTTAAAGCCAATGAAGACCTTCGGTTCCTAAATGTAATTAAAGGTAAAGATCAGCAAAAGACGTCCAATGTTTTAGCAGTACTTGGTGCAATAGGCAACGATGAATCAACAGCTATCCTGTCAAAGGTGATTTTATCAAACCAGTACAGCATATCCACTCGTCAAAAAGCGATTCAAACGCTGGGAAAAAGCCAAAATGGGGAAGACCGCGTTCTGGAAATGCTCCAGGGGAAAAAATTACCTCAGAGTTTAATTACACCAGCTGTTGCGGGCTTGAGCGGAACACTCAGAAAAAGCACATTGGACAAAGCAAAAGCCTTTTTACCCAAAACCGATGTTGCCAAAACTGCTAAAACCAAGATGCCTTCTGCTAATCTTAATGCCTTACTTGCTTTAAAAGGAAATGCACTGAAAGGAAATGCCGTTTTCCTCAGAACTTGTTCCGTATGTCATAGAGCTAATAAAGCTGGTTTTGAATTTGGACCTAATCTATCAGAAATAGGTGCGAAATTACCAAAGGAAGGATTATTTGATGCTATTGTTAACCCCTCTGCAGGGATTAATTTTGGATATGAGACCTCACAACTTGTTATGAAAGATGGATCGACCCTGATGGGGATTATTTCGAGCCGGACGGAGACAGATATAGAATTGAAATACCCTGGAGGCTCTGTTCAGAAAATAAAAACCAATGATGTTAAGCAAATAAAAAAAGTGTCAACCTCTATGATGCCGGCCGGCCTGCATCAAACAATGTCAAAACAAGAATTCGCGGATCTACTTACGTTCCTTGTCTCTTTGAAAAAGAAAAGATAATACAAATAAAGCAGTAGCCTGCCTAAGGGCCATAATGTTAGCCCTCTGCAACTTAAGGACGGAAGATATGCGGTCCCCGCTATCACAAGGTCTTTTCGCTGCTACAAGGTCCAGCCTTGTGGCCTGCTGATAGGTAAACGCCATGCAAAGTAATAAATATGCAACACCCGGATGTTAATTTCATCCGGGTGTTTTTGTATACCCGCAGCTCGCGTAAAGGATAGAAACGGGTACCGGCCCGTGAATAAGGCCTGGTGCAGTATGAGTGGTCGAACTTTCAATCTGTAAATTCTTTCTGGTTTTTTATATTTGGGGTCTCAGTTAAAAAATGCATCCGCTTATACAACATATTCAAAAAATTACCGGCAGCCTAAACCTGGAGGATGATCAGATTTTAACCTTTTTTGAAACAAAAGCATTCAAGAAGAAAGGCATTTTATTGGAAGAGGGCAAGCGTTGCTCGTCCTGTTTTTTTGTGGTAAAGGGTTGCCTGCGTTTGTTTTTTACCGATCATAACGGAGCAGAACAAACTTTGCAACTTGCATTAGAAAACTGGTGGATGACGGATATAGACGCTTTTCGGTCTGATCGGAAGTCTGCCTATACCATCCAGGCGCTGGAAGCAACCGAAGTATTGGCCATTACGGCGCGGAATTATGAATTGATGCTGACGCAGTTCCCGGTTATGGAGAAATATTTTAGATTGATATACGAACGCGCCTACGCGGCATCATTATCCCGCGTCCGGATGATTTCAAGAATGCCTAAAGATGAATTTTACGACTTATTTCAGTCCAAATATCCGGCATTCGTGCAAAGGATACCACAAAAGGTGTTGGCCTCGTTTTTAGGTTTTACCCCGGAATATCTAAGCGAGTTGCGGAAAAAAAAAGTAAAAAGAAAAGATAACCCATGAGCACACAACTATATCGGCATATACAGAAACTTGTCCCCACATTGGCTGCAGAATGGGAACAATTATTACTATTCCTCCAAACAAAAACAGTAAAGAAAGAGGAATTACTTTTGAAAGAAGGGGAGATTTGCGATACCATTTACTTTGTTAA
Source organism: Mucilaginibacter sp. P4_G9 (assembly GCF_056400985.1). NCBI lineage: Bacteria > Pseudomonadati > Bacteroidota > Sphingobacteriia > Sphingobacteriales > Sphingobacteriaceae > Mucilaginibacter > Mucilaginibacter sp. P4_G9. The sequence continues at coordinate 8,695 of NZ_JBFUKF010000107.1, forward strand.
TACAGGTTGTTTGTACTTGTTTTATGAGCGTAATCATGAAAAGCAGGTTATTCATTTCGCATTAGAGAACTGGTGGATAACCGACTATAAAACTTTCTGCGATGGTAAACGTGCTGTTTATGCGATTACAGCGATGGAAGATTCGGAAATAACGTTTATGAGCCGAAAAAATTACGAAGCCCTTCAGTTGCAATTCCCCTTATTAGCCTTGYATTTTAATAAAATTCATGAGCGGGCTTATGGAGCGGCTTTGCTTAAACAAAAAACATTTGCCACGGTATCTAAGAAAGATTTTTACCACTATTTTAAAACCACCTATCCAGAACTGATTCAGAGAATTCCGGATGCTATTTTTGCTTCTTATATGGGTGTTTCACCCGAAGCGTTAAGAGTGCTGCAGGAGGGATACGTTTCTTAAACCAGCTTAAGTTTTCGGGAGATAGCTATAGCCATCTTTGTGTTGTACAACTAACTAAAAACACAGAAGATGAAAATTGTAGTTATCGGCGGAACCGGTCTCATTGGCAGCCAAACAGTAAATCAGTTACAGCATACCGGACACGAAGTAATTGCTGCTTCCCTGAACACCGGTGTGAACATCCTTACGGGCGAAGGTTTGAATGAAGTATTAAAAGGAGCGCACGTGGTAATTGATGTGTCCAACTCACCTTCTTTTGAAGATGCAGCTGTAATGAACTTTTTTAAAACCTCGAATGAAAACCTGCTCGTAGCAGAAAAGTCAGCAGGCGTACAACACCATATTGCCTTGTCGGTAGTAGGTACGCAAAAATTACAAGCCAGCGGTTATTTCAGGGCCAAACAAGTGCAGGAAGATATGATCAAAGCATCGGGTATTCCTTATACCCTCGTTCATGCAACACAATTCTTTGAATTTGCCGGTGGCATTGTTCAAATGAGCATGACGGACGGAAAAGTAGTATTGCCAGACGCCAACATACAACCAATTGCGAGCAAAGATGTCGCCTCATTTATGGCAGATGTTGCACTGAGTAAACCGGTTAACAAGATACTGGAAATAGGTGGCCCCGATAAATTTAATATGGTTGCATGGGTCAAACAATACGAACAGGCAACCCATAAGGACCACGAAATAGTTGCCGATGCCAAAGCACTATATTCCGGTGCACCGTTAGATGCTGACACCCTGGTCCCTGAAAATGCGGTTTTTCTGGGCAAGAACCATTATGCAGACTGGATTTCTGTTGCTGAGAATCAACGGTAAGATTAAATCATCAATTCCTGAAAAATTAAGAAAAAATGAACAGCGAACAGTTAATCGAATTGACAAAAAAGCTCATTTATGAGGCGACGCATTTTAATGTGCCGTATGTAAAACAAATTTATGCAGATAACCTGCTGATAGTTAAGGTTGATGGAAATGGCACGGTAGATACCATGAATAAAGAACAGCTTGTTGAGTTTGTACAGGGCAATAAAGATTCAAACGCCGAGCCGCTATCCAGCAAAACTGAGTTTCATTATGCCGTATGCGATGAAAATCTGGGGATGGTGGTAATTACGCGTGAATTGACGTTGGACGGCAAATTGAACAGAAAGTTTTTTACGGTTATCTGGGAATTTTTATCGGGAAGGTGGCAGGTTGTTAAAGAATCAGCTATGGCACTCAATTAACGATTCTTAATTTCAATTTACCAATGGTCCGGGTAGGAAGCATGACATCCAAAATTGAAATTATAGCTTTTTGATAACGGGTCTGGCACCGCCTAAAACAGTAGCTACGCTTTTCAAAGTTTGTCGTAAAGGTGGTGCCAGCTCTTTAGACTCAATTGTTGATTATAAAAAAAGTAAAATGAAATGAATAACTTTTTATCGGGGCTTATTTTAGATCCCAAAACTACAGATAACGGCCAGGCCGGTGAAGAAACAATAAAAGATTTTGATCCCAATGAGGAAAGCTTAACCGAGGGTGGCGAATATATGGACGACGCCTTAAGAATGGTAGAGCAGCCCTTTCACTCCAATATTTAAAATTGTTTAAAAAAATTAATTATGGTAGCTTATAATATGGAAATCAAAAATACGGATCCGATATTAAGGAACCTGTTAACTGTAATTGACAATTTTAATATTGAAGAGCATGTGTATGTAAGTCGATATCCAAAGAACAATCAACACTGGCCACACCAGGGGCATCGTTAACAGAATTTGGCATCAAAGAAGCATCGCTTCCTGGTATATTAAACATTTTGGGAATACGCAGCCTTACTTTGAACGGAGTGAAGCATCTATTATTTGCCAGCCTCATCGCCCTGTATAGGCTGCGAATAGATCCTTCACTACGTTCAGGATGACAGTCGTTTTAAAACGTCATTTCTAAAAAGACCTCAAAACAAAAAAGAGGCGCCAACCTGGCGCCTCTTTGAATATGATTCATAGTAAATTTTAGACAGAGAAACTTTCGCCGCAACCGCAGGTACGACTGGCGTTGGGGTTATGAAAATTGAAGCCTTTTCCGTTTAAGCCGTCAGAGAAATCAAGCTCGGTACCGGCAAGGTACAGGAATGATTTCATATCCAAAGCAATACGGATCCCATGGTCTTCAAAAAACTGGTCGCCCTTTTTTTCTTCGTTATCAAAATCAAGATTATATGATAAACCAGAGCAACCACCTCCCTGTACAGACACACGCAGAAAATAAGAAGCATCAAGCCCCGAATCCTGCATCAGGTGTTCTATTTTACTTTTCGCTTTATCAGTTATGGTTACCATTTTTTTAGTCGTTAGTATCGAGTAGCAAGATTAGTATCAAGTAGTTAGTATCAAGTATCAAGACAGAACTTCTGAATTGACCTTTTATGCGACAGCATCTTGATACTTGATACTATATACTTGCTACTTCTCAGTGGTGTACTTTTTCGCTTGCAATTGCTTCCAGGCCGTTTTTTACGCGGAAATCGTTAATTGCTGCTTTAATTGCATCCTCTGCCAAAACTGAGCAGTGGATTTTTACCGGTGGAAGGGCCAGTTCTTCAACAATATCCATGTTGTCTATCTTCATAGCATCATCAATGCTTTTGCCTTTTAACCACTCTGTAGCTAAAGATGAAGAAGCGATTGCCGAACCGCAACCAAAAGTTTTAAATTTTGCATCGGTAATAACGTTGTTATCATCCACCTCAATCTGCAGGCGCATAACGTCGCCGCATTCGGGAGCACCAACCAGGCCTGTACCTACCTTGTGGCTGCTTTTATCCAAAGTGCCCACATTGCGGGGGTTGGTGTAGTGATCAATTACTTTATCAGAATATGCCATTTTTTTAAGTTTAAAGTCAAAATTAAAAAGTCAAAATTTTTAATTGTATATATTATAATTGATACAAAAATCTGYATATCTGCACATTTTCGTATCTGCACATTTGTTTAATGTTCTGCCCACTCAATTGAGTTAAGGTCGATGCCTTCTTTAAACATTTCCCAAAGTGGTGAAAGTTCGCGCAGGTGGGTAACCGCTTTTTTGGTTACTTCAACAGCGTAATCAACTTCCTCTTCGGTAGTAAAGCGGCCCAGGCCAAAACGGATTGATGAATGTGCCAGATCGTCTGATAAGCCCAGGCTTTTCAGTACATATGAAGGCTCTAACGAAGCTGATGTACAGGCCGAGCCTGATGATACAGCCAGGTCCTTCATCGCCATCATTAAGCCTTCGCCTTCAACATATTTGAACGAGATATTGGCTACATGTGGCAAGCGGTGTTCAACGTTTCCGTTTACATAGCTTTCTTCCAGTACGGTTAATGCCGATTCCAGTTTATCACGTAAAGCCGATAAGCGTTTTGCTTCGCTTTCCATTTCTAAACCGCAAAGCTCACAGGCTTTACCCAAACCAACAATACCCGGTACGTTTAACGTGCCAGAGCGCATACCACGCTCGTGGCCGCCGCCATCCATTTGTGCTGTTACTTTAACCCTTGGTCCTTTACGGCGAACGTATAATGCGCCAACGCCTTTAGGGCCGTATATTTTATGTGCCGATAATGCCAAAAGGTCAATACCATCAGCATTAACGTCAACAGGTATTTTACCAACCGCCTGTACAGCATCTGTCATAAACAGGGCGCCGTATTTGTGGGCGATAGCAGATATTTCTTTTATAGGCTGAATAACGCCGATTTCGTTGTTGCCATACATAACCGATACCAGGATGGTTTCGGGGGTCATGGCTGCTTCTAAAACAGCAAGGTCAACCAGGCCGTCTTCTTTAACCGGAAGATAAGTAACCTTAGCGCCTAATTTTTCAACGTGTTTGCAGGCATCAAGTATTGCTTTATGCTCGGTAACGGTAGTTATAATGTGGTTGCCTTTGTCTTTATACATTTCAAAAACACCCTTGATAGCAAGGTTATCTGATTCTGTAGCGCCCGAAGTAAAAATTATTTCTTTCTCATTGGCGCCAATCAATTTGGCCACCTGCTCGCGTGCATAATCAACACCTTCTTCGGCTACCCAGCCAAAAGGATGGTTACGGCTGGCTGCATTACCAAATTTTGTGGTAAAATAAGGTAACATTGCCTCCAAAACACGCGGATCCATTGGTGTTGTAGCGTTATTATCTAAATAAATTGGGATATTCATGTTCTATGATATATTAACAATGACAAAGATAAGCAAGTTTTAATTGAATTTCAGCTAAAAACATTCGCAAATTATCAAAGCTGACTATTAATTTACAATATTTGGACATGAATAAAGTAGAGCACATAGGTATAGCGGTTAACAATGTTAATCTTGCGGGCAGCATCTACGAAAAGCTATTGAATACATCGGTTTATAAAACCGAAACGGTTGAAAGCGAAGGCGTGCTCACCGCTTTTTTACAAACCGGCCCCAATAAAATTGAGTTGCTGCAAGCTTTAAATGACGATAGTCCGATAGCCAGATTCATTGCCAAAAAAGGGGAGGGGATTCATCATATTGCATTTGAGGTAGATGATATAGTTGCCGAAATGCGGCGGCTGAAAAGTGAAGGGTTTGTATTGCTGAATGAGGACCCTAAACGAGGTGCAGATAACAAGTTAGTTTGTTTTGTTCATCCTAAAAGTGCCAATGGGGTGCTGATTGAGCTTTGTCAGAGTGTTTAGGCTCGAGGTTCGAGGATCGGGTTGCGAGGGCGGGGTTCGGGTTTGGAGGACGTGCATTGAAGTAAAGAATGAAGCGGGTTGAATAATAGGAAGTTCACCTTATGTTGCGTATCCAGATCTTGCACGCAATGACTCGCACCTCGCCCCGCAACCCGCACCAAACTCGCCTACCGCAAATCTTTTTACTTTTGCCTTTTGACTTTTGAATTATTTTATTACATTTGCGCCTCTTTTAAAGACTACAGAAGATAAGTTTATATATAATGAAAAAAGATCTGCATCCATCAAACTATAGATTAGTTGTGTTTAAAGATATGTCAAACGACTATGCTTTCATGACTAAATCATGCATCGATACACGTGAATCCATTAAATGGGAAGACGGTAACGAGTATCCACTGATCAAATTAGAAATTTCGCACACTTCGCACCCTTTCTATACCGGTAAAATGAAACTGGTTGATACTGCAGGTCGTATCGATAAATTCCGTACACGTTACAACAAGAAGTAATTTCCTGTTTAATTAAATATTTACAAGTCTCGGCTTTGCAGCCGGGACTTTTTTTATTTTTGTTCCATGGGAATTATCCTTTTTGACGATAACGCACACCAAACACTGCTACCGCTTACCTATACCCGGCCCGTGGCCGATATGCGCATAGGTATCCTTACCATTGCAGAAAAGTGGGCCAGGCATTTAAATGCCAATACTTCTTTTTATACGCTTGATTATTTACAGGCCAAATTCCCTGCAAAAATTGAGGCCGATAATTTATTTATTAATGGTGCGGTTTGTCCCGATGAGAACCTGCTGGATGCTATAGAAAAGCTGCAAACCGGCGAAGCGCTAAAGTATAATGATCAGTTGCTGGCTGTAAAACTTAACCAGGCCGATGCCGAAAGTTTTGACGCTGCTGCAAAGTTTGATAGGGCTACCGCTTACACCAACCTGTTTGTATTTATCCGCTATCCCGAAGATATTTTCAGGAAGAATGATATTGAGCTCCGGAAAGATTTTCAATTGCTTACAAAAGGCCGTACAAGCGCTGTAATAGGTTCAACCAATATTATTATTGGTGATGATTTTTTTGCTGAAGAAGGCGCGGTTGCCGATTGTTCTACATTCAACACCACCAACGGGCCAATATACTTATCAGCCAATACCGAAATTTGGGAAGGTACCCATATTCGCGGTCCTTTTGCGCTTTGCGAGCATTCGCAGGTAAAAATGGGTGCGAAGATCTATGGTGCAACTACAGTAGGCCCATACTCACGGGTAGGCGGCGAGCTGAACAATGC
>NZ_JBFUKF010000108.1:0-15113 GCF_056400985.1 Mucilaginibacter sp. P4_G9
CGTAACATCCTCGGCAGTGCTGCTTTTATCAATACATTTAGTAAGCTGGAGGGCGAACAAATAAAGACCAGCCCTAAAGGTTACGATCCGACTCACGACGCCATTGATTTGCTGCGTTACAAACAATTTCTTATCGTACGGCGGTTTTCAGATCAGGAAGTTTTAAATGAAAATTTCTTCCGGGAGGTATGTCAGGCATTCAGGAACATGCGTCCGTTTTTTGATTACATGAGCGATGTACTGACAACCGATGTGAATGGGGTATATGATTAAGGAGCAGCGCTGCCTGTAAAATCAATTATAGTGAAATGCCCTTGTTGGTTTCTTTGCCAATCCTTTTGTCCCTGTGCGAGATAAGCTCACATACCCTGATCGCGGATGCTTCAAAATCATCGTCGTCTTCCCTGATCATCTGCCAGCCTGAATCATGCATTTCACCATTGTCGAGCACAAAGCCGGCAATAGCCGGAATATCAAGTTTAAGACTTTCATGGTGTTCCTTCATAGTGGCAATCCATATTCCATTAAGGTTCAGGTTTTTGCTAAGCTTGCGCAGGATAAGTACTATCTTTTTATCCAGGTAAATATAATACATGCCAAACGTTTGTTTAACAACAACATCACGCGGCAAATAATCCAGTATAAAATCGTAAGGAATAGTGCGGGCCATAAGCTGTAAAGGTATGGCTTAATAAGAGAACGAACACCATTAGCGTGAATGGATCAGTAAAATCGCGCTTCCCTGTAAAGTATTCCAACCCCTTTTTCGCTTGCCTAACTTTAAGTTATAAAGCTTAGCCTGGTCGGGTAAAAGCGATTGGGCCGATCTCTAAAATATATATAGTAAATTCGTGTAAACAATGGCGTATGAAAATAGAATCTGTAATACCTGTTCTTTATTCCGATGATGTTTCGCGCAGCCTGACTTATTACACGGAGGTGTTGGGTTTTGAAGAAAAATGGACCTGGGATGATCCACCGACATTCGGTGGGGTGCTGACCGGTGATACTACTATTTTCTTTTGTAAAGGCAACCAGGGGCACCCTGGAACCTGGCTTTGCCTCAACGTGACTAATGTTGATGGATATTACGATGCCATTAAAGCAAAGGGCGCCGTAATCCTGGCCGTTCCCGAAGACAAACCCTGGTTTATGCGGGAAATGCTGGTGAAAGATCCGGATGGACATATCCTGCGGATTGGTCACAATACCAACTGTGATTAATGAGTTGATTATGCTGCAAAATCGTGTCGACCCGCAAGGGAATATAATCAAAACGAGCGCCCGTGGCGCCTGGCTGGGTAACCGCGGGCAATTGCACGGCAGTGGTAAAACTATCCTGCGCCCCTTTAAACACCAGGCATGGATCATCTGCCTGCTGGAATTTAAGGGCAGGCACCGCGAGGTGATGTCGCCAAATCTTTGGACAGAATTATTCTTCCTGGATGAAGCTACAGCGTTTGCAGCCGGGCACCGGCCTTGTTTTGAATGTCGCCGGGATGATGCTAATCGTTTTAAAGCGGCCTGGCTCAACGGCAATCCCAAATTCGGGTTTGATAGCAAAGTACCTATCGCTAAAATAGACCAGGTTTTGCATGGGGAGAGGATAGCGAAAAAGGGCAATAAAGTAACGTTCAAAACAACTATGGAGGGCTTGCCCGACGGTACCTTTATTGAACTGGATGGCCAGCCTTATATTTTAGCTGATAACCACGTTCATCGATGGACACCTGCAGGCTATGACAAAAAGCAGCATTTGCCAAAAGCTACAGAAGTAACAGTGTTAACGCCCCAATCTACTGTTAACGCTTTCCGGGCCGGTTACAAGCCGCAAATTGCCATCAATTACTGAGTCGTTTATTAGCGTTAAAAGTCAGCATCACCGAATGCCCGTGCTATCGATTTTTAATTGTAATACGTTTTGCGTAATTTTATAATATAATTACAGAATTCTATAAATACCTTATTCTGTAAGCTGATAACTTTGTTATCCTATGAAAAAAACAGCAATTCTTAGTATGGCAGCATTTTACCTGTTACTTACAACAGGGATGTTTGTTTGTATTGTGCATTGCGCTGCCGAAATCATGACCGAAAAATCACCCATGCAAATGGGGCATGCAAAGGCTAATGAGCATCAGCATAAAAAACACTGTACAGGCGGCGGTGATTGCGGCTGCTGTAAAAAACATGGCGAATATGTGATCAAGGAAAACCTGAAACCAGGATTTGATTACCAGTTTTCGCAGATAGCTGTTTTAGTTAATTACCCAATTTTGACCGGGTGGGGAATGCATAAACTGGTGGTAAGCAATTACACCTGGACAGACAGCAAAGCACCGCCGGGGAAATCAGGAAAAGCGCTTTCCATTCAATTACGCTCTCTTCAGATCTGATCAGGCTTAACCGCACCCATTGCGGACAGGACACCTATTGTCTTTGATTTACTGTATAGCCTGAAGAAAAACATGACATTACATATTAAAAATATGGTTTGCGACCGCTGTATTATGGTTGTTCACCAACAGCTCGAAAACTTAAAACTGGAAGTTAGCAGTATCAGCCTGGGTGTGGTAACCGTAAATCCTGAGCCGGACGAAAGTAAACTCACGGAAATTGCATCGGCCCTAAAGTTGCTTGGTTTTGAATTGATTGACAGTGAAAAAGATAAGCTGATTGAACTAATAAAGAACATCATCATCCGGGAGGTGCATTATTCTAACCTCACCGAAAGTAATATTAATTTTTCAAGCTTGCTTGCCGGTAAATTAAACAGGGACTACGCTTATTTAAGCCGCCAGTTCTCGGAACATGAAGATACTACGATTGAAAAATATATTATTCAGCAAAAGGTTGAAAAGGTAAAAGAGCTGCTGCAATATGGAGAGTTAAACCTGAATGAAATTGCCTGGCAAATGGGCTATAGCAGCAGCGCACATTTATCTGCCCAGTTTAAAAGTATTACCGGCATTACACCCAGCCAATTCAAATCCACAACTATCAATAGCCGCAAACCGATCGATAAATTATAGAATTAAATTCAAAAACATTTAAAATCATACATCATGAAAACAGTAAAAACATTGCTATTGGCTTTAATTTTAATAATAGCTTCTACACAGGCAAAAGCCCAGGAGCTTACCGGGGGCAATGCCATAAATAATGTGGTAACCGCTTACCTGAGTGTTAAAAATGCACTTGTATCAGATAATAATACCGTTACCCAAAGCAAAGCAAAAGATTTACTGGCAGCCATCACCGCTGTGCCAATGGGGAAACTAACCCCCGATCAGCATAAACTCTGGATGACGTATATGGAAAAACTACAGTTCGACAGCAGGCACATCAGCGAAAGTGCGGCTTTGGATCACCAGCGCGAACATTTCAGCAACCTGTCTAAAAATCTTTATGAAGTTGTTAAGGGATTAAAACTAAACAGCACGGTAATTTATGAGCAATACTGCCCCATGAAAAAGGCTACCTGGTTAAGTGAAACCGCTGCCATCAGAAACCCCTATTACGGCAAGCAAATGCTTACCTGCGGAAAAACCACGGAAACGCTTCCTGCAGCAACCAAATAGTTAACTAAATGCTGCCGGAGACGATCCGGCAGCTTATTTTACCATGAAAATATACATTCTATTTATACTGAATCTTTTCTTATCCGGATTGGCCTATGCACAGCATGGCGGCATGAAAATGAATGAGAAAGCAATGCGCGAACCGTTTTATACTAAGATTGGAAAACGAGAGATTTATCATTTATATATAGCAGATACAACAGTTAACTATACAGGAAAATCAAGGCCGGCTATGGCTATTAACAGCAGCATACCTGCTCCTGCATTAGAATTTACGGAGGGTGATACCGCCGAGATCTATGTGCATAATGAAATGATGATGGAAACCTCTATTCACTGGCATGGGCTGATATTGCCTAACCGCTATGATGGTGTTTCTTACCTTACAACAGCGCCTGTTAAGCCTGGCGAAACCCACTTTTATAAATTTCCCCTGGTGCAGCATGGTACTTACTGGTATCACTCACATACCATGACCCAGCAGCAAAGTGGGATGTACGGCGCTTTTATAATTCGCCCCAAACAACAAGTTACGCAAAAGGAATATACTTTACTGCTTAGCGACTGGACGAACGAAAACCCCGACCAGGTAGAACGTTCATTACATAACCAAACAGATTGGTATGCCATACGTAAAGGCAGCACGCAAAATTATGCGGAAGCAATTGCCGAAGGTCACTTCAAAACAAAACTAACCAATGAGTGGAAGAGAATGGTTGCCATGGATGTAAGCGACGTTTATTATGATCGCTTTTTTAGTAATGGAAAGGCTATAAGTAAGGCTCCTCAGTTTAAAAAAGGTGACCAGGTAAAGCTGCATATTGTAAATGGCAGTTCATCCACTTATTTCTGGCTAAAATATGCGGGTGGCAAAATCACTGTTGTGGCCAATGACGGTGAAGACGTACAGCCGGTACAGGCAGACAGGCTGATTATAGCAGTTGCCGAAACTTATGATGTGGTAGTTACCATACCCAAAGATGGCAGCTACGAATTTTTAGCTACCGCCGAGGACAGGACCCGGTCTACCTCCTTATGGTTAGGCAGCGGGCCCCAGTTGAAAGCAAAACCCTTGCCCAGGCTTAAATATTTTGAAGGGATGAAGATGATGAACGATATGATGGGTATGGACGGCAACATGAAAATGATGGATGGTATGGTCATGACCAACCAGGTGATGGACATGAACACGGTTATGTACCCGGAAATAAATGGTGATAATGCCATAAAAAAAGATACCGCTGCAGGCAATAAGAAAATGGAAGATATGCCTGGCATGGACATGGGAAATAACGCCGACCTGGTAACCCTTAATTACGGGATGTTAAAAGCCGCTAAACCTACCAGTTTGCCGGCGGGGCCCGTGAAATTGCTGCGTTTTAACCTTACCGGTAATATGAACCGTTATGTTTGGACCATCAATAACAAAACAGTTTCGGAGGCGGATAAGATCCTGATTAAAAAGGGCGAAAATGTACGGATCATCATGTACAACAATACCATGATGCGCCACCCCATGCACTTACACGGCCATTATTTTAGGGTGTTGAACGGGCAGGGTGATTATGCGCCTTTAAAAAATACGCTGGATATTATGCCGATGGAAACGGACACTATTGAATTTGCTCCTACAGAAAGCGGCGATTGGTTTTTCCATTGCCATATTCTTTACCATATGATGAGTGGTATGGGCCGTATATTCAGCTATGAAAATTCGCCGCCAAACCCCGAGCTTCCCGATCCTGCCAATTCCATAAAAAAGGTTTATGCTGATGACCGGCGATTTTTCGCGATGGCCAAAGTTGGTTTGGAAAGTAATGGCAGCGATGGAAATTTAAGTTTTGCAAATACCCGCTGGAAATTATCTACCATGTGGCACCTGGGAATAAACGGCACAAAGGGCTATGAAAGTGAAACCATGGTTGGCCGCTATTTTGGGCAGATGCAATGGCTGTACGGTTATGCTGGTTTTGATTATCACTATAAAAAAACAAATGAGCAGGAAAAGAACCTGTTTGGCCAGGTGAGTAATAAAAATAACAGGAAAACTGTAGTTGCGGGTTTGGCCTATACTTTGCCAATGCTGTTTGTTGCCGATGCAAGAGTTGATGGTAATGGCAAATTCAGGTTCCAGTTAGGTCGGGAAGATATACCGGTGGCCAGCCGTTTAAGGCTTACGCTGATGGGTAATACGGATAAAGAATATACGGCAGGTTTAAGGTATATCGTTACTAAATATTTTTCAGTGTCGGGCCATTATGATAGTGATATGGGACCGGGCGGAGGTTTGACCCTGACTTACTAATTGCATTATCAGGAATATCAAAAATCGAAAAAAATGGAGCACCAAAACGAAAAACGTATGAATATGGATCAAATGGACCACAAGCATATGCGTCATGCAAGCAATCCTTCCATGAGTATGGCTGGTCATGATCATCATGCCATGATGATTGCTGATTTCAAAAAAAGATTTTATGTAGTGCTATTTCTTACTATTCCCGTCATGTTGCTTTCGGCAATGATTCAGCAATGGCTGCACCTGTACATCAGGTTTACCGGTTCTGGTTATGTGCTTTTTGCCCTGTCAACTATCGTTTTTATTTACGGAGGCTGGCCTTTTTTAACCGGATGGTTCAGCGAGCTCCGCGCAAAGAATCCCGGTATGATGACGCTGATTGGTTTTGCCATTAGTGTGGCCTATGGGTACAGCGCAGCTACAGTATTTGGTTTAAAGGGAATGGATTTTTTTTGGGAACTGACAACACTGATCCTGATTATGCTGTTAGGTCACTGGATTGAAATGCGGTCTGTGGCGGGGGCCTCCCGGGAACTGGAATTACTGGTGCAGTTAATGCCCGCAGAAGCTCACCTGTTTAAAGGAGATGTTACCGAAGACGTAAGAACGGACGGCTTAAAAGAGAATGATGTTATTTTAGTTAAACCGGGTGAAAAGATAGCCGCCGATGGCATGATTGAAGATGGCGAAAGTTATCTGAATGAATCCATGCTGACCGGAGAATCGACGCCCGTACGGAAAACTAAGGGGCAGGAAGTAATTGCAGGATCGGTAAATGGTAATGGGGCTTTAAAAATAAAGGTGACACACAGCGGCGAAGATTCCTATTTGTCAAAGGTGATCACACTGGTTAAAAATGCGCAGGACGCTAAATCCAATACACAATTACTGGCTGATAAGGCTGCCCGATGGCTAACTATTATTGCCCTGCTTGCTGGTATTGGCACTTTTGTTTTTTGGCTGGCAGACGGAAAAGAGTTGGCTTTTGCCATGGAAAGGATGGTGACCGTTATTGTTATTTGCTGCCCTCATGCTTTAGGTTTGGCTGTCCCGCTGGTAGTTGCCAAATCCACTTCGTTATCCGCACAGCATGGCCTTTTGATCAAAAATCGTACTGCTTTTGAAAATTCGCGCAAAATCACAACAATTGTATTTGATAAAACCGGTACGCTTACTTTCGGCAAATTTGAAGTATCAAAAGTAGTGTCATTAAATAAAGAGCTGAACGAAAAGGATATTATTCGGTTGGCCTCCGCATTGGAACAAAAATCAGAACATCCCATTGCCACCGGCATCCTGCAAAAAGGAAAAGATTGGTCTGTGAGTATACCGGCAGCAGAAAACTTTAACGCCATTACCGGCCAGGGTGTAGAAGCTACGGTAGAGGGCAGCAAAATAATGGTGGTTAGTCCGGGTTATTTAAAAGAAAAAAGCATTCAAATTCCCGTTGGTTTTAATTCGGATGATACAGAGACGGTAATATTTTTGATGGTTGACAGAGCATTGACCGGATATATTGCTTTGTCGGATAAAATCCGGCCCGAGTCTAAAGCGGCCATTCAAACACTAAGAGAAGAAGGTATCAAATCCATATTACTTACAGGAGATAACAGTAAAGTAGCGGGTAGTGTAAGTAATACTTTGGGTATGGATAGCTTCATTGCCGAAGTATTGCCACATCAAAAATTAGAGAAGATAAAAGAGCTTCAAAGTAAAGGTGAGTTTGTAGCCATGACTGGCGACGGTGTAAATGATGCTCCTGCACTGGCACAGGCTGATATTGGTATCGCAGTAGGTTCTGGCAGCGATATTGCCGCAGAAACCGCAGGTATTGTTTTGGTGAACAGCAATCCAAAGGATATAGTGAGTTTGATACTTTTTGGCAAAGCAACCTACCGCAAGATGATGCAAAACCTGGCATGGGCAACCGGTTATAATGTTATAGCTTTGCCGTTGGCTGCTGGTGTATTATATAACCAGGGGATTGTATTGAGCCCTGCGTTGGGCGCAGCTTTAATGACCGTAAGTACCGTAGTTGTTGCCATTAATGCAAGCTTACTAAAAGTAAAATCATCTACCCATCGTTAAACGGATTATTATAAAGATCATTCACAGCAATTAAAATTCCTTATCACCAATTTCACTGGTTGGCAGTTTTAATTTGCTGGTGAATTTGTTTAAATTAAAACTGAGATTTATCAGGAACACATCTGTTTCATAAATATAATTTGTAGATGTATAAAAGTTGGGCCCGGAGGTTGTAATACGTTGTTTACTGGCTCCCAACATCCCTAAATTCATGTTTTGCCACTGCAATGAAGCTGATAAACGACCATTAATAAAAGTCTTTTTAATTGAAGTGCCGGGTACAAAAAACTGTGAGTCTTCTCCCTGGGCAGTTGGACGCTTAGACAGGTAATTTACATTTCCCTGTAAGCTTAAGGTATGGCTTAGCTGAAAGCTGGTGTTGGCATTGATGGTGTAGGCCCAGTTCTTGTTGGCTATGGCAGTAGGTGTACCCAAAATTTGAATGTTGCCATTAACTTTATAATTATAAATATTGGCGCCAATATACAGGCTCCACCATTTAACGGGTTGTAAATTTGTACCGGCCTCCAGGCCAAATAAACGGGCATTGCCTGCATTGGTATATACCCGGTTAAGTATAGTATCGGCATAAACACTGTTTAACCGCTGGATAGGATTTTTAATATGCTGATAGTATAGCGTGGTAAAAAAGGAACCTTTGGTAAAATTTCTGATCAATCCAAGCTCGGCCAGGTCAATAAATTCAGGTAGCAGGTCGGGATCGCCCTCTTCCAATGTTTCTGAATGTTCGCGTTCGGGAATGGGGTTTAGTTCTGAGTTTGTTGTCCGGTTAATACGTTTACTATAGCCCGCCTTTATTTTCCAGCTATCGGTAAGGCTGTATAACAAACTGGCCGATGGGAAAAAATTTGACAGGTTAAGCCGGTGAACATTAGCATCATAGGAAAGCGCGACCGAGCGTGTAGCGTATTCATAACGTAAGCCACCGTTGTATTCAAGTTTTTGTATTTTCCCCGAATATTGCGTGTAAAAAGCATTAATTTCATTCTCCGCATGAAGGCTTCCCTGGAAACGTGCTGCATCCGGCTGCGAGGTAGCAGGTGTAACCAGGTAATCAAACTGGCCGTCCTGTGTGTCATATCTTAACTGGTACCCGCTTTCCAATTTCCCTTTACCAATATTAACCCCATAATTAAGCTTAAAACGATAACCACTGATTGGCCTTTTGTAGGGGTTGTATACATATTGTATAGTATCGGTTGTATTGGGATACTTTAAATTCCTGTTTTTGGTATTGCCAAACAAATTTGCCTGCTCATAAATAATGCCGGCCGTAAGGGTTGATTTATTGTTGAAGTTATGGGTATAATCAAAATTTGCCAAAGCAAAATCACCTTCCTTTGTCTGCAGGTTTGAATTATAATAGGTGGTGCTTTTTATTAGTGCATTGTTATTGAGGTTTGATGTGGTATTGTTGTATAAAAGGTCGGCCCGGCGGGCCTGGTATCGTTTGCCTATCAGCAATCCGCCAGAAAGTACATTGTTTTCATCAGCAGTGTAACTTATGGTAGCACGGCCTGCATAATTATACTTTATAAAACTTCGTTCTCCGTTTGATGGAAACCTGGTAATGGTATTGTTAACAAAGTTTTTTGTATATGCATCACCTTCGCGATAACCTGCATTGTCGTTCCGGTTATAATTCCCGCCAACAGAAATAGCCCATTTATCCCTTTTGTAATTAAAGGTAAGGTCGCCTCCAAACCTCAGCGGCTTTTCTTTGTTGCCGTAATCGGTTGTGCTGGGTAAGCCGCCCTGAACATTAGCTGCAATGGTTATGCCATCGTTTGCACCTTTCTTAGTAATGATATTGACTATACCACCCCTGCCGTCCGGATCATATTTAGCAGACGGGGCGGTAATTAGTTCGATGTTGGCTATAACATTGGCCGGCAATTGCGATAAAACGGTTTGGGCATCGGTTAGCACAGGCTTGCCATTTACCAATACCATAAATGCCGTTGAGCCACGAACGCTGATTTCTCCCTCGCCGTTTACCGCAACAGAGGGTAGATTTTTCAGCACATCAATAGCTGAGCCGCCCCTGGCCGATTCAAATTGTCCCGCATTGTAACTTTGTTTGTCAATTTTGTTTGCGGCATTGGCAGCCTGCCCCGAAACCTTTACTTCGCTCAGCATTTTATTGCCCGGGCTCAATAGCACAGGGCCTAAATCCAATTGCTGCCCATTTACAACAGAAACAGGCTTGATGTATTTAGTTGTGTAGCCAATGAAAACAACTTTAAGCCGATAAGTGCCCGCAGGAATATTAACCAGTTGAAATTCGCCATTGCCTTTGGTAACCGTTCCGGCCACGAGGGATGAATCTGAGAGTTTAAATAAGGCTGCACTTGCATATTCTACCGGCAATTTACTTTGACCATCGGTTACATGACCTTTGATAGAGGCGACCTGGGCAAGCAGGTTAAGTTTTAGAAAAAGAAGCGTAAGAAAAATAAATGCAGATCTATCCATAACAGCCCAAAGGTAAACTGCAATAATAAAAATATTTACTCCTGTGCTACGGTAGTTTGCTCATCATTCAAGGTATAATTAGTGTTTTTATTAGCGCTGATTAGTGCAAGTTCCCGGTATTGGCCAGGGGTTAGGTTAGTGTTTGCTTTAAAAAATTTAACAAAGTGAGATGTATCGGCAAACTGCAGATAAAGAGCAATTTCTTTGATTGACTGGCCTGTAACTGCCAGCAAGGTTTTTGACTCCAACAGGATGCGTTCGTTAATGATCGCAGATGGAGTTTTACCACTGATTTGTTTGCAGATTAAATTCAGTTGCGCAGTTGAGATATTTAAAAGGCCGGCATAATCCTGTACCTTATTTACCCTTTCGTAATTTTCATTGATCAGGTTTTTAAACTGGTAATAAACTGCCTGGAAAGGTTTTTCACTTACCGGAGATGAGTAAGAGGAGATCTTAAGCAGAACGAGATGCAAATAGGCTTTCAACAGTTTTAAGTTTGTTGTATCATGATTGTAATCGCCGCAAAAGGTATCTGTTAATTGAAAAAAACCAACGGGATCTGATACGGTGATGCAGGTATTAAGCTGGTAGATAATGGCCAGATCCTCTTTGCTTAATAGTTCCTCCCTGAAAAGTATCACATATCCTTTAGGTATTTGCGAAAAATTCCAGCAATGCGTTTGGCCTGGCTTTAAGAAATAAACAGTTGGCGGTAAAACATCAAAAGTCTGATCGTCAATCACGTGATAACCGGCCCCCCGGCTCAATATAATTAATTCAAAATAACTGGCATGCTTATGCGGAACAGTCGGCTTGATCACTTCCTTAAACACACTGATCTTTAAAACCTGGTCGGCTTTTATTTTGGATTTAACTGGGATGCCGTTCATAATTGTAACGAAGGTAGCAATTGTGTTTTTTAATCATCTGATTTCAAAAAATCATCATCAATAATCAACAGCTTTATCGCTTTATTGGATAAAGAGTTATTCGACAGCCTCTTCGCCGTGTATAGATCCTCACTGCGTTCCAGGATGACAACAGGCTTTGAGCCTTAAGCTTTAAGCTTTTTTCCCCTTGCTCTTTTTTGCTATTTTATTAAATTGTAAAGCCAATGCTATCCAATGATCAAACTTTTTGCCGGCATGCAGATCATCCCCGTCTACCCAAACAAAATCCTTCATTACGCGGCTGCCGTGAATCATCTGGCGGCAATCTCCTGTTTCTAATTCAATTGCAGCCTGGTCCTGGCCGATACGGTAAAGCAGGCCATTATCGCGGATGCAAATACACATTTTATCATCAACCATAAAGCATAAACCCTGGAACATTTTTACCTCCTCAACCACCGGTTGATGGCTCAGGGCTTCGCGTACCCGGTTAACCAATTGTTCGTTATAAGCCATATTGATATAATTGAATATATAAAAATAGGAAAACCGAATTTCAAACCAATTGTTCAATGTCTTTATTGATCCTGCTTTTTTCGCTGCCTGTTTTGGCAAGTTTCAGTGCAGTTTGCAAATGGCTTATGGCTATTTGTTTGTTCACATCTTTATAAAGGTGCCCCAATAAAACATGATATAGATGGTTATCGGTAAGCTTTAGCTTTTCGGCTTCAATTATTGCTCCCTGCCTGCCACGGGATTTATATAAGGCATAGGTGCGGTTCAGCGCAGCGGCAGGTGAGTAGGCAATTTGCAGCAGGCGGTTGTACAGCTGTAAAATGCTTTCCCATTTTACGGTAGTATCATCTTTAATGGTGTGCCAGTAAGCTATCGCGGCTTCAAGGTGGTATTTTTTTATCTGATTACCCCTGGATGCGAGGTTGAGATAGTGTTTCCCTTTTTCAATCAGTTCTTCATTCCAAAGATTGGTATCCTGGTCATCATAGCGGATCATTTCGCCATGCTCATCTGTACGGGCATCAAAGCGCGAGGAGTGGAAACACATCAACGCCATCAGGGCATTTGTTTCGGGCAGGTTGGTAGTCTCGTTTTCTATGAGCAGGTAGTTAAGGCGCATGGCCTCTAAACAAAGATCCTTGCGCAGTGTTGTATCCTGGCTGGTAGAATAGTAGCCTTCGTTAAACAACAAATACAAAGTAGTTAAAACAGTTTGCAGCCTTGAATTGATCTCGGTTGTTGCCGGAAACTCAATTTTAACCTTTTGCTCCCTCAGTTTTTCCTTCGCCCTGAATAAGCGCTTGTTGATAGTTGTTTTGTTTGATAAAAAGGCATCGGCTATTTCATCAATCCCAAACCCGCAAAGAATGCGCAACGCCAGGCTGATTTGTGCTTCGGCAGGCAAAACAGGCTGGCAAATGGCAAACATCAACTGCAACTGGCTGTCCCTGATATGCTCTTCAGACAAATCAATTTCAAATTCCGTATAATCCTGGTGTGCAAATTGAAGTATAGGTACAACCTTTTGGTCAAAGATCCTGTTTCGCTTTAAGTGGTCCTTTGCCCTGTTGCGGGCTACCGCGTAAAGCCAGCCTACCGGGTTATCTGGCAAGCCTTTAAGCCCCCAGGTTTCGGCGGCGCTCAAAAAAGTTTCACTGGCTATATCCTCGGCAATTTCGGGGTATTCGAAACCAAAATGCTTATACAGTACCGATACTATTTTGCGGTATTCGGTACGGAATAGATGAGGTAATAGTTCAGTTTTGTTCATTACAGGTAAAATGCCACCTCCGGCAGCCGGAGGTGGCCAAAATTATTTACATTTCCATCGGTACAATCTGGCGTACTTCTACATTGCCGCCAACACGCAGGATTGGGCAGCCTTTAGATATCTCTGTAGCTTCCTCCAATGAATCGGCTTTGATGATAGAATAGCCACCTATCAATTCCTTAATTTCAACATAAGGGCCATTGGTAACCACCTCGCCAGGCCTAATAACAGAGCCGGTATCACCATACAGGCGGTTTCCATTGGTAACCAGTTTGTTTTGCGCGGCAATGCTGCCCAACCAGTCCATCCATAATTTCATGGTGCTTTGCATTTGCTCTGGCGATGGTTTTTCTGCACCAGGTGCTTCAACTTGTCTGAAGATCAATAAGAATTCGTTCATGATGTTTTAAATTTAATGATTAAAGCCATAAGACGATTGGTTTTTAGGAAATAGGACAATGCAGGTAAAAAATATTAAACAGGGTAATTGGCGGTTCAAGATACATCAAATTTGCAATTGATAAATCTTTTGATTTAAATGTAGCATTTTACAATAGCCTGTATCTAAACAGGCGTAAAGCAACAAAGAATGTCGTTCGAGGAGATCTATCATACTTACTATAACAAGATATTCCGCGTATGCATGGGGTACATGAATGATCATGACCGGGCCCGGGATGTTACACAGGAAACTTTTATTACAGTGTGGCAAAAGCTGGGGCAGTTTCGTAACCAATCGGCCATCGGCACCTGGATCTTCCGGATCGCATCAAATCATTGCCTGCGTCAGCTGGAAAAACAAAATCGCATGCCTCCGGGCGAAATGCCTTTTGAGCTGGAAGATAAACCACCGCCCGATACCGAAAGCCAGGTGAAGCTGCTGTACAAATACATAGCCGAACTGCCCGAGATCGACCGCATCATTATCTCGCTTGATCTTGAAGATATCAAACAAACCGAGATAGCCAGTATTACAGGTCTTTCCGAAACCAATATCAGGGTAAAAGTTTACCGGATTAAAGAAAAACTCGCACAAAAATTCAAAAAGTATGAGCAGCAATATTGATTTTAAAGTGCTTTGGCATCAACAGCCTGACGCCGGAAAGCCCGATATAAACACGGTGATTAATAAAGCAATGGATTTGAAGCGTAAAACCAGGAATAAATTAATATGGGCTAACCTTACGTTAACCATAATTGGTATTATCGTAATTATAATTGGTGTTAAGTTAGATACCCTTGTACTTACCACCACAGCAGGAATTATCCTGATCATTTTTTCTATAGCTTCTTTTATTTTAGTAAGTAGCGGTTTGTACCTCAATCTGTTTAAAAGTCACCCGGAGGCTGATACATTTACTTACCTGGCCGAATTGGTTGCTATACAAAAGAGACAGTATTTCATCCAAACCAGGGTGTTAAACCTGTACTTTTTGTTTTTGGGCCTGGGGCTGTCATTGTATATGATCGAATCTGCCACAAAACTGAGTGCTTTATGGAGCAGTGTGGCCTACATATGCCCGTTTGTGTGCTTAGCATTAGTTTATTTTTATATAACCCCCAGGGAGTTTAAAACGCAACAAGCCGAAATGAACGCTACCATTCAGAAGCTGCAGGCTATAAATGACCAATTGGCATTATTAAAAGAAGGAGAGTAAGCCCTTAATTATTAAAGCTGGTGTTGAATTAAGCTTTGGTTTGAAACAAATTCAATAGCTTTACATCTAAATACCATGGAAGGTCAAAAAATAACTCAGGCAATAGCAACTTTATTTAAAGCAATAGATGATCGTGACTGGCTATTGGGGCTAAGTGTATTGGCAAAAGAAACTTTTCTGGATTATTCGTCAATGAACAATACAGAACCATCTGTGCATAACCATGAACAGGTAATTGATGCATGGGAATCTTTTTTACCCGGATTTGATAAAACCCAACACCAGCTTTCGGAATTTAAGGTACAGCTGCAC
>NZ_JBFUKF010000109.1:0-15061 GCF_056400985.1 Mucilaginibacter sp. P4_G9
ACTCAATACTTAGCCGGGAATCAGGCGGTTGATATTAACCCCAAAACTAATGCCCTGCTCAGGCAACAAGGTGTAAAGGATTTTATTGGTTTATTACCCCGGGATATTTTTAGCTTTAAGCAATTACTTACCTTGCGCGGCTTTGTTTTTATGGTTTTGGGCGGTTTTTTAGTGGGCTTTGGCACCAGGTATGCCGATGGTTGTACGTCGGGTCATGCTATTATGGGCATTTCTAACCTTCAATGGCCGTCTATGATAGCAACATGCTGCTTTATGATAGGCGGCTTTGTAATGACCTGGTTTATTTTACCTTACCTTATGCAACTTTAACATGAAAAATATAAAATACCTCTTTATAGGTTTACTGTTTGGGGTGGTACTTGTAAAATCACAGGTGATCTCCTGGTTCAGGATCCAGGAAATGTTCAGGCTGCAGGCTTTTCATATGTATGGTATTATTGGCAGCGCTATTGTTGTTGGTATGCTATCAATTTTAATCATTAAACGATTCAGGATTAAAACCCTGCTTGGCGAAGTGGTTGTCATTCAACCAAAAAAATTCAGCTGGGGTAATGTTTACGGCGGATTGATATTTGGTTTAGGCTGGGCCATAACCGGGGCCTGCCCTGGCCCGCTGTTTGCGCAAATTGGAAGCGGCTTTTTGGTTACTGCTGTAACCTTATTAAGTGCAATTGCAGGTACCTGGGTTTATGGATTATTGCGTAATAAATTGCCGCATTGAGTTTTACCTGGCGCAAATCATTCCACATGATACAAAGAAAACACATCTCCAAATCAAACATCCTGTTTATAATACTCATGACAGCGGCTTTAATTACATTAATAAATCCTGTTGCCAAAAGCTATTTGATCCGTGGATTAATGGCTGTAGGATTTTTTAAGCCAGATCCGGAGGGCTATGCCCGTCATCATGAAGTATTTGCAAATCTGCCCGATTATAGATATAAGGATTCAACCGGGAATATCATCTCTTTATCGGGCTTAAAACATAAGGTAGTATTTGTAAATTACTGGGCAACCTGGTGCCCACCCTGCCTTGCCGAAATGCCATCGATCAATAAACTGTATGAAAAACTAAAAAACAATCCCAAAATAGTTTTTATAATGGTTGATGTGGATAATGACCCGGCCAGGGCCCGTATGTTCCTGCAAAAGCACAGCTATAACCTGCCATTATATACATCCCTTAACCAGCTACCAGATACATTATTAGACGGCACCATACCTACCACGCTTGTATTTGGCAAGGATGGAAGCCTGAAATATAGGCATTCGGGCGCGGTTGATTACAGCGGAGATAAGTTTAAGGAGTTTTTAGAAGAGGAAACGAATTAGAGCCCTCACCCAACTGTCCTTTGGAGAGGGTTGGTCGGGGCTTTTAATTTTTTTATTGTTATTTTCACACTTATTAATAATTTTTCTTTTCTTTACGGCATAAACCTGTTTTTCAATGAAAAGAAATCTGCTCTCCTCATTTGGCATTGCCGTGTTATGTTTAATTTCGGCAACCGGCTACAGCCAAACCGGTACTCTCAGCATCAGCACTGATTCAAAAACAACCATCAGCAAGCACATTTACGGGCAATTTGCCGAGCATCTGGGCCGTGGTGTATATGGTGGTTTTTGGGTTGATAAAAACCTGCCGGTTAAAAAGCAGGATCGCATCCGTTTGGATGTGGTTGATGCCCTAAAAAAAATCAAAATCCCTAACCTGCGCTGGCCTGGTGGCTGCTTTGCAGATGAATATCACTGGCGCGACGGTATAGGCCCCGCAGCACAACGCCCGCGTATGGTAAATACCAACTGGGGTGGTACCACCGAAGATAACAGCTTTGGCACACATGAATTTCTGGAGCTTTGCGACTTATTAAAATGCGAACCCTATGTTGCCGGCAATGTTGGCAGCGGCACGGTAGAGGAAATGTCTAAATGGATTGAATATCTAAACTCCAACAGCAGCAGTACAGTTGCACAAATGCGCGCCAAAAATGGCCACCCTGCACCTTATAAGGTAACTTTTTGGGGTGTTGGTAATGAAAGCTGGGGCTGCGGAGGTAATATGAAAGCCGAATATTATGCAGACCTGTTTAAACGTTACGCTTCTTTTGCCAAGGATTACCCGGGCGCAAAGCTTCAAAAAATAGCCAGCGGACCAAACGCTGATGATTATAACTGGACAGAAGTTTGCATGAAGAACATCCCAAATTCGATGATGTCGGGCTTATCGTTGCATTATTACACAATTCCGACAGGAGACTGGGGTAAAAAAGGATCGGCTACTGAGTTTAGTGAAAAGGAATATTTTAGCACTATGGTTAACTGCCTTAAAATGGAGGAACTGGTTAACAAACACTCTGCCATTATGGATAAGTATGATCCTGAAAAGAAAGTTGCTTTAGTTGTAGACGAATGGGGTGTTTGGACAGATCCTGAACCGGGTCCCGACCATGGTGTTTTATTCCAGCAAAACAGCCTGCGCGATGCTCTTATAGCCGGTACAACACTGAATATTTTTAATAACCATAGCGACAGGGTAAGAATGGCCGCGCTGGCACAAACTGTAAACGTATTGCAGGCGCTTATTTTAACCGACAAGGAAAAAATGGTACTCACCCCTACTTACCATATTTTTGACATGTACAAGGTTCACCAGGATGCTAAATACCTGCCAATTAAATTAAACGTACCAAATTACGAGGTTGATGGTAAAAAGATAGAGGCTGTAAATGCCTCTGCTTCGCAGGATGCTGCCGGCAAGGTGCACATTTCATTGGTTAATCTTGATTTGCATAATGCTATAACCATTACTACCGATTTGAAAGATGTTAAATGGAGTACCGTTGGCGGTCAGGTATTAACTTCGGCTAAAATCACAGATATCAACACTTTTAAAAATCCTAACAAATTGCACCTTGCGAGTTTTAACGGCGCCAAAAAAGATGGTGATAAACTGGTAGTAACACTGCCTGCAAAATCTGTAGTGACATTGGAACTGAATTAAGCCCCTCTAAATCTCCCCTGGAAGGGGAGACTTAAAAAATCTCTTCAAAGAGGCTGTATCATAAACATGATCAGCCTCTTTTTTCTTTGGATTTATTCGGGTCATAAATTTTATATGATACATCCCCTCGGGTAGAGCCTACAGCGGCTTTACTTTTATGCCCCAAACATCGCTCAAAGCTTTCTTAGCTGCATGATAACCGCACATACCWTGCACCCCACCACCTGGTGGCGTGGAGGATGAGCAGATATAAAGTCCTTTTGCTGATGTTTTATATGGCGATGAACGCAACACCGGCCGGGTAAATAGCTGACCAATGTCAATTACACCGCCATTAATATCGCCACCTACATAGTTGGGATTATATTCCTCTAACTGTGCTGTATTGAAAGCGTGCTTAGCCAAGATAGTATCCCTGAAACCCGGTGCGAAACGTTCCACCTGCCGCTCAATAATATCGGTCATATCTTTACCAGACCCATTGGGTACATGGCAATAGGCCCAGGCCGTATRCTTACCTTTGGGTGCGCGGGATTTATCAAACGTGCTTTGTTGTGCCAACAACACATAAGGCTTATCGGGATGCCTGCCCTTCCATATCTCTTTCTCCCCCTCGGCAATTTCCTCGAAGGTGTTGCCAATGTGTACTGTTCCGGCTTGCTTTACCGCTTCGGCTTTAAAAGGTATTGGTGCATCTAATGCCCAATCGACCTTAAATACACCGGCACCATAACGATAGCGTTCCAGCTGCCATTTGTATAAAGGTGAAAATTTATGGCCGGCTATTTTCAGCAGTTGTTTTGGTGTAATATCAAACAAAACCGCGTGGGCAGATGGCAGTTGATCTAATGACTGAACATAGAAACCTGTTTCAATTTTTCCGCCTATGGATATAAAATAGGACGCCAAAGCATTCGCTATTTGCTGCGAACCACCCTTTGGAACCGGCCAGCCTTTTAAGTGTCCCTGGGCCATTAATACAAGTGCAATAGCCGAGGTAGCTATATTGCTCAGCGGCTGTATGGCGTGGGCTGCCATTCCCCCGAACAGGCCTTTTGCTTTTTGGGTTTTAAATGTTTTAGCTAACCAGGTTGCCGGTGTAAGCGCCGGCAAACCAAACCGGGCCATTAACAAAGGGTGCTTCGGAAAATGCAGCGGGCCTAATACATCGGCTGCAATAAGGGGCCAGTTTTTAACCACCGGCTTCATAAGGTTTAGGTAAGCCTGTTCATCGGCGCCAAGCTGCTTTGCTGTTTCATCAACCGATTTTAGTAAAACGGCAGCCGTACCATCATCAAATGGATGGGCGGCAGCTGTTTCCGGAAAAATATATTCGAGGCCATGCTGTGCAAGAGGCAGTGTTTCAAAAAATGGTGATGCTACCGCTAATGGATGAACAGCCGAGCAGATATCATGTTTAAAGCCGGGTAAAGTAAGCTCTGCTGTACGCAGGCCTCCTCCTATTTCTTTTTTACCCTCCAGCAACAATACAGACATGCCGTTTTGCTGCAACAATATTGCTGCTGCCAGGCCGTTTGGGCCCGACCCAACTATTATGGCATCGTAATCGCGCTTTTCAAGCTTCATCTGTATATTTCAAAGTTTTTGAACTCCTAAGATATCCAAATTAACAGCTTCGCACCTATATAGTTTAATTAAAAACCTCGCCGGCATGGCTGGCTTCGGGCACCTCGATCAGTTTGCCCGACCGCACATCATACACGTAACCGTAAATGGGGATATGCCCGGCAACTAAAGGATGGTTCCTGATGCGCTCCACATCTTCGGTAACACTGGCTTCCAGGTTTTTAAAAGTAAGGAACGCAATATGGGCCGCCTCATCAGATCCACCGCTTTCATCGGTATTATGCCAGCCATTTTCATCAACCGCAGCTGTTTTTAAACTTGTAGCCAGCAGATTGCGAATTATGTCATCGGTAAATAAACCCATACCGCAATCGGTATGGTGAATTACAAACCACTCTTTAGTACCCAATAATTTATGCGAAATAACCAGCGACCTGATGGCATCGTCGCTTGCCCGCCCGCCCGCATTGCGGATCACATGCGCATCACCTTCGGCCAAACCTGCATACTTCGCCGGATCAAGGCGGGCATCCATACAGGTTAAAATAGCAAACTGGCGTTTGGGCGGTATGGTAAGTTCGCCCTTGTTGCCAAAGTGTTTCACATATTCACTGTTGGCTGAAAGTACCTGCCGATGCACTTTCGTCTTCACTTTCTCAAGCTCATCTATCGTGATTGACATAGTTTTAATTTTACGTGAATAAATATCAGGCCGATCTCCTGCTGTTAGCTATCAATGAGGCTTCATAAACCGAAGAAATAATATCCTCGCCAAAAAAGGTTCCCAAAAAGTCCAGGTCGATATGGTTATAGATAACCTGTTTATTGGTGTCAATAATGTAAGTAGCCAACAAGGGTACATTTACATCAATTCCCGAAAACCTGTTCCAAACCGGGTCGTTGTCAGAATAGATCCTGAATATATTAGCTATATTTTTTTCTTCGTCGTGATAAAAGTTAAGGGTTAAACTGTTTTCCCAGGCTTTCTTCCCCAGTTCTTCGGTACGCTCATCGCTTATGATCAACAAATTACCCCCGTTGGCTTTTATTTCCTGTTGAATATTGTTCAACTTCTTCAGCAGCTCAAAACCTTGCTGCCCCCAATGGCGCGAATAAAAAGCAATCACCAAAGGTTTATTTAACAACTGCCTTAATGAAATAGGTCCATGCGTTTGAGCCCCGTTAAAAAAGGATTGCCAGCGGCTGTAATCACTCAAAAATTTCAAATCGGGAATGTAGTTACCTGCTTTTACAGGTTTTAAAGGCTGGTAAGGTTTAAACGGAATATCATTATCTTGAACAATTTCCGAAAGATCAAAAAACGGGTATTTACTATTTGAGGTTAACATTTGTAATAGAATAATGGTATATAAATTATTTTTTGTTGGGGATACGGGATTAATACATCACGTTCAACAACGGCATAATCCATATATTACCCTGCTGTAATGTAACACACCATCGGTCGGCATATTCATTTGACTAATCAGATAAGCGTTCATAAAATATATTAAATAACGAGGTCAGTAAACTTTTTATTTGTTGAGGGGTTTTACGGAAGAGAAATTCAACAACAACACATACAGGCTATATCCTTAAGATCGTTATGACTTAAAAAGCTATTTGTATGGTATTTTTGCACTTTACTTTGCATGATTTTGAATTAACAAGACAAATATACTATAATGTCTATATATTTAGTATACTTTATTTGATATTTTATTTAATTTTTTCCTTTCTCTTTCTTACTAATAAAAAAGCMATGCTAAAAGGAGCTTACAAACATTTGCCGATACTACTTATCCTATTCATTTTCAATACATTTAGTTGCAAGCAGGTTATCAAACGTGAGCACTCAAAAGCCGACACATTAAAAAAGGAAATTGTTAAAGAATGGAATAAAACTATTCCAGGTAGCTTCAGCGACCAAACCAAACTTGTTTTTGATAGCGCGGAGGTTATTGCCTTTCTTAAAAAGTACCCCGCTTTTGAACCCTATGCTAAAGATATCAACATGTTTTATAGCAAGCGCAAATTTGCTTATGCCTGGTACGCCAACGGACAGTTGATAGAACAGGCCGGAAACTTATCAGACAGGTTAACTAACCTGCAAAATGAAGGTATTTATAAAGCCATCCCCTACCCAAAATCTTTAGATTCGCTTGTATTTGAGGTTCATCCCAAAGATAAAACCTTTAAACCCAATGTTTCCACCGAGCTAATGCTTACCGCCCAATACTTTGTGTTTTCGAAGTTGGTATTCCAGGGAATGAGCAATGCGACAAGCAAGGCCGTAAACTGGTATCTGCCCAGAAAAAAGATCTCTTATGATGATTACCTGGATACCCTGCTGAAACAAAAGGGTAAAATTGGCAGCACCCTATCTGAACCTGTTTACAGGCAATATGACCTGCTTAAAGCTTTTCTAAGCAAATACCGTGCTTTAGATGCCAAAGAAAAATGGCTTGCCATCCCTTCGGCGAAGGGAATAAAACCGGGAGATTCTTCAGTGGTCATATCGCAAATTAAAACACGGCTTTATAAACTGGAGGACTTTAAAGGAGATACGCTGAGTAACATATTTGATGAAGGACTAAAAGACGGCATAAAACAGTTTCAGTTAAGGCATGGCTTAACTAATGACGGCTTACCGGGCCCCGAAACTATTGCCGAAATGAATGTTCCACTGGAAACCCGTATCCGCCAGATTATTGTTAATATGGAACGATGCCGCTGGCTGCCGGTTAGCTTAAATACCAATTACCTGGCTGTAAACATACCCGAATTTAAACTGCATGTTTACCATGCTGACAGCCTGCTTTGGAGTTGTAATGTTGTAGTGGGTCAAAAAGTTCACCAAACTGTTATTTTTTATGGGCAAATGCAGTACGTAGTATTCAGCCCTTACTGGAACCTGCCAGAGAGTATTATCCGCAACGAGGTTTTACCCGCTCAGCATCGGAACCCTAATTATATAAATGAACATAATATGATCATCACCGGGCAGCTGAATGGCTTGCCTGTGATTAAACAAAAACCAGGTCCGGCAAATTCATTAGGGTTGGTAAAATTTCTTTTCCCAAATAGCTATAGTATTTATTTACACGATACACCTTCAAAATCATTATTCGGCGAATCATCACGGGCTTTTAGTCACGGTTGTATCCGGGTGGGTGAACCTGCAAAACTTGCGGCGTTTTTACTAAAAAGTGATACTACCTGGACGGCTGAAAAGATTAGCCTGGCAATGAACTCAGGTATAGAAAAGCAGGTTACACTGAAACAAAAAGTACCGGTATTTATAGCCTATTTCACCGCATTTACAGATAGGGGCAATAAGCTTAATTTCCGTAAAGATATTTACAACAGGGATGAGCAATTAGCGTCCATGATATTATCAGGGAGTGGAAATTATTAATATCTAAATAAAAGAGTCAGGCCGAAATAATTCAGCCTGACTCTTTTATTTTTAACGTCTGGCTACTTGAGCACCGATACCGCTTTATTAGCATCACCAATTCCCCAAACTGTTCCGGGCTTATCCCCCATGGTAATCACCAGTTCGCCGCCGTTCATTAAATCCTTATGGGCAAAATAAGTTTTGGTATAGTTGGCGCCATTAAGGCTCATTGAGTTGATATACTTATTTTTAGGTCCATTATTTTTCACCACAATATGAAACGTTTTATTACCCTGCAATTTCAGTGTTGCTTCATTGATAACCGGGCTGCCGAATACATATAAACCATTTGCGGGGTTAACCGGGTAAAAGCCCAGGGCCGATAAAACATACCAGGCCGACATCTGGCCAACGTCTTCATTACCGATAATACCATCAGTTTTATCGGTATAAAAATCGTCTAAAATGTAACGCACCTTTTCGGCTGTTTTCCATGGCTGGCCAGAGTAAGCATAGTAATAAGTCATTGGGTGACTTGGCTCGTTACCGTGCGCATATTGACCTATTAAACCCGAGATATCATTGGATGCTAATTTGCCCATATCGCCTTTAGCAATAAACAATGAATCCAGTTTGATATTAAATTTATCTTTACCGCCCAAAAGGCTGATCAAACCCTCCACGTCCTGCGGCACAAGGAAGGTATATTGCCAGCCGTTGCCCTCGGTAAAATCGCCATGCTCGTGAATAGAGATGAACGGGCTGTAGGGTGTACGCCATGCATTCTCTGACAGGCGGCCACGCATAAAACCGGCTTTGGGGTCGTAATAGTTTTTATAGTATTGCCCACGCTTGCTGAAATATTCATAATCAGCTGTTTTACCCAACTTTTTAGCAACCTGAGCAAGGCACCAATCATCAATTGCATATTCCAATCCCATCGAAACAGATTCGGCAGTACTATCAGCAGGTATATAACCAAAATTCTTAACAAATTTAATACCTCGGGCGTCCTGCATTGCTGTGGTTTTCATGGCCTCATAAGCCAGGTTTGCATCAAAGCCTTTATAACCTTTTAGTAAAGCATCGGCAACTACCGGAACCCCGCTGTATCCTACCATACAATTAGTTTCGTTAGCCATTAAATGCCAAACAGGTAAGCTCCCCTGCTGCTGATAAATGGCCAGCATAGAGTTGATCATATCGTTTGTATGTTCGGGATGGATAATGGTTGACAATGGGTTATTTGATCTGTACGTATCCCAAAGCGAGAACGTGGTCACATTATTAAAACCTATATTTTTATGTACTTTTTTATCGGTTCCCCAATATTCGCCGTTCACATCATTAAAAACAGATGGCGCAACCATGGAATGATAAAAAGCGGTATAGAATTTTTTAAGCTGCGAAATTGAATCTGCCTTGATGCTGATCTTCTGAAATTGTGTATTCCACGCCTTATCTGCATTAGCAACAACTTTGCTAAAATCCCAGCCCGGTATTTCGGCTTTGATATTTAACATGGCATTTTCGATACTTACCGGCGAGATACCAACTTTAGCATAAACTACTTCGCCCTTGGTGGTTGCAAAACTTATAACACCTTTAACTTTAATACCTTTTAATTGCGATCCTGCTGCTTTGGCTGTACTGTCGTACACAGTAAATGTTTTTATCGGCTTAGAAAAAACTGCTGTGAAGTAAATACGCTGATCAACAGCCCAGCCATTTGAAAAACGGTAACCGCAGATGGTACGATCATCCACTTGCTTAATGTACGTTTCCACAGGTCGGTCCCAGCCTATACCTTCCTTCAGGTCGATAACGATATGCGCATCTTTGGATGCAGGGAAAGTGTACTTATGCATCCCTACCCTGGTACTGGCCGTAAGTTCAACACCAATATCATAGCGTTTAAGTTTTACTTTGTAATAACCTGGTTTAACTACCTCATCCTTGTGGCTAAACAGCGATACATAACCGCTTTGCATATCTTTAAGCGTGCCTTTAATCGTTTTTATCGGGCCGGTTGTTGGCATAAAGGAAATATCACCTAAATCGCCTATCCCCGTGCCGCTTAAATGAGTATGCTGAAAACCAACAATGGTAGAATCGGAAATATGGTAACCGGAACACCAATCCCAGCCCTCAGATAAATTGGTTGGCCCCAACTGTACCGCGCCAAAAGGAACATTGGCGCCAACAAATACATGCCCATGAAAGCCTGTACCTATATAAGGATCAACATATTTTGTAAGACTGGCTGTTTTTACAGCCACCGCCTTTTTATGCGATTGACTAAATGAATTTAAAGCTAAAAGTGCCAGCATTCCGGCTAAACAGATCTGTTTTTTCATTTTATTTATAGGGTGATAGTGCAGCGGTTTATCATATTTTTCAAACCTAAACCACAGCACATAATAGTTTATTAATAAACGCTTAATTCGGCAACGGTAATACCATTACCGGCAATTACCCGCGTGGCTTCAAATTTAAAATACCTGGCGTTTACGGGCTTACTTAAAACCACCGGCTGCTCAATCGGGTTCGATTTAATGTTTGAAAACTCGCCAGATGCAGCTTTAGTCCATTCCTTACCATCGTTACTTGTATAAAACACATAGCTATCTACAATTCCTTCAGGTTGTTTATCCTGCCGTGGTAAATAACCAAAGGCTTTAATATCATGAGCCGTGCCCATATCAATAGTAATTTGCTGCGGATAGGTTGCAGCATCCTTTTGCAACGTACTGTACAGTGTACCGGGATGCTCATCAATGGCATTTTCGACGCCATTATTGTTTGCCGTTGCAGCATCCAAAACTTTCCAATAGGCTTTAGCATAACCTAATGAAACAAAAGTTACATCGCTTTTTTTTGTGGTGCCTTCAAAACTCCTTGCTTTAACCACTCCATCATCCATTACAGTAAATGGTTTTGTATATAATGGGGAGCTTAGTGCAGGCTCCTGCCCGTTTAAAGTATAACGGATAGCACCCACAGGAGCTTCGGTAGTAATGCTAACTTCACCTTTTTTATTCCTAACAATCTTTGGCGCTGTGAGGTGTACAGGTTCTTTATATAATCCAAAATCGCTTAAGGCTACAGATACTGGTGATTTGGTTATTCTTATTCTTATTTTACCCGAAGTAATGTTCTGTGTTAAACGGATCAGCCTGTTGCCGCCAATACTTGTTGCAGCCCCTATTTGCTGCCACTTACCGTTCACATAGGCATCTACCTCCAAAGCCTCAATACGCTGGCCCAGTTTAATATTCTCGCGCAGGCGAATCACATTAAAAGTTTTAGGGGTATGCAGGTCAATGGTCACTTCGGGCGTGGTGATTTTATCATCAGTAGCCCAATAACTGTAGCGGTCGTTATCAATCAAAAACTGGGGGCCGTACTTGGTTTTGTTGCCGCCGCGCACATTGCTGGCTGTTATTGTTGCACCTTTTGCCAGGTTAACAGCAAAGGTTTGTTTTAGCAAATTACCAAATGCGGTGAGCGATTTAACATCGATCTCATTTACTATTCCCCGCGGATCAGGAGATAAACCCAGGTCAAGCGCCGCCCCACGACCTACACTTTTATAATAAAGATCAAGCAGCGTATATGGCGATTTCACGCCATCGTCCTGCGTTTTATGGTAAAACCAGCCTGGCCTTAATGAAACGTCGCACTCTGCGGGCATCCAGTAATCACCGTTGCGGGTACCTTCTGTTCCTTCATAATCTTTCACAAAGCCGTTGCCTGGTTTCTTGCCTTCTTCGGGGGCGTGTGGCGTGTAAGTAGCCCAGCAGGTTTCACCGGCATGGCCCTCTTCGTTGCCAACCCAGCGCACATCAGGCCCCACATCGCCAAATATAACCGCGTTGGGTTGCAGCTTACGGGTAATTGCCCAGGTAGTATCCCAGCCATAATAAGTAGACCGGTCTATCTTTCTTATTTCGCGCTTGCCGCCATAATAACCATCACCACCATTGGCGCCATCGTGCCATGATATAAACAGGGGGCCATAATTGGTATACAATTCCTTTAACTGCGCGCGGTAGATGTTTATATATTCGGCAGTTCCGTAGTTAAGGTTGTTTCTATCCCATGGCGAGCAATAAACGCCCAGCTGCATGCCTAATTTATCGCAGGCATCCCGGTATTCCCTCATCATATCGCCTTTGCCATTCTTGTATGGACTTTTTGATATATTATGTTCGGTAGTTTTTGTGGGCCAAATGCAAAATCCGTCATGGTGCTTAGCCACAACTACTACGCCCTTAAAACCACCGGCTTTAGCCGCCGCAACTATTTGCATAGCGCTAAACTGCGAAGGATTGATCAGCTTCGGGTCTTCGTCTCCATAACCCCACTCCTTGTTGGTATAAACATCAACACCGTAATGAATAATGCAGTACATCTCCATCTGCTGCCAATTTAACTGACCTTTTGTTGGCAGCACACCGTAAGGCTTGGGCGCAGCCTGGCTAAAACCTTTTAGGCTAATGATAAATAACAATAAAGCAATACCTGTAAACTTCCTCATAAAAGATCTTTAATTTTTAAACCAATCTGCAGGTATATCCTGTGGTGCAGAACCGTTAACGCTATATTTCAATTTCAAGGTGAACCCTCCGCCGCCTTCAATAAAATCAAGTTTAAAAGGGTGCGCTCCCATTTTTAAAGCTATTTGCCCGCTGCGTTCCTGTGCCGAGTGATTACCATCATTATTTACAACTACATTTGGGCCTATACTTAATACTCCGCCATCATCGCATGTTAAATAAAAGCTGTAAATACCATCAGCCGGAACATCAATGTATCCCYTATAAGTAATACCAAATGAGGGTGCCTGTACTGTAGCAGGTACTTCAATTTTATCAGTTGTGAAAGTACTGTCTATTTTTGCATCCTTCATCAATACAGTTTCTTTAAAATAGGCTTTATAATAGGTACAGGTCAATCCAGGTTTTGGCGGTGCTATTTTTACCGGCCCAAGCATATGCTGTTGGGTATAATTTAAATTATAAACATCGCCACGGGTGCCGGTTGAAGTAAAGGCAGCAACCCTTACTAATTGGGATTTTTTTATAATTAATGGTGATGGTAATACTGGTGATTTAACATCGGGTAAAGCACCATCAGTAGTATAACGGATAGTTAAACTTTTTGATGGCGACGCTATGTTTAATTTGCCTTCATCGGTAAATACGTATTCATTTAAAAGATTAGGCAGATCGGGCAGGCGGTAATTGATCTTCAAAGCATCCATCCTGCTATATTCCTGCACGAGGCGCTGCAAATAAGAATCGTATTTATCCGGTTGGTTTGTCCAAAGTAATTCTGCCAATGCAGTCATCCTCGGCATATACATATAGTCGGCACGCCTTTCGGATGGGATCTGCTCTGTCCAGATGTTTGCCTGCGCACCAATGATGGATTTGGCTTCTTCGGCATCTAATACTTTGGGAATCGGATTAAAATGATATACTTTATAGATAGAATACTGATCGGCCTGGTTATCAAAATAGAGCGGTTCACCGGGAGTCATAATCACAGTATTGCCGTTTTTAACTGCCTTAACCGGTGCTTGCGGCACCCAGGTGCGCCAGTACATCACAATAGCTGTGGGGCTGATGCCGCCTTCAATAATCTCATCCCATCCTATTAGTTTACGCCCTTTTGAGTTAAAGAATTTCTCCATCCGGTTAATGAAATAACTTTGCAGAGCCGGCAGGTCTTTAATGCCCTCCTTCTCCATCAAAGCTTTGCAAGCTTCAGATTTACCCCAATCGGTACGGTCAACCTCATCACCACCTATGTGAATGTATTTAGATGGAAAGATATCCATGATTTCGCTGAATACATTTTGCGCAAACTCAAAAGTAGTTTCGTTACATGGGCAAATAGGTTTGGTAAACAGCGCACCCCATTTATTTTCGCCATTGCAGGTTAAAAACGGGTACGAGTTGATAGCCGCCATCATGTGCCCGGGCATATCAATCTCGGGAATAATATCAATGTGCCTTGCAGTTGCATAAGCTACAATCCCCTTCATTTCCTGCTGCGTATAAAAGCCGCCATACAAGGTTTTACCTTCACGTTGGATGATGTGCTCTTTATCAATAATAAAGTCGGGATTATCCATTGAGAGTTTCATGCAAGACGAATCCTGGTTGTTAAATGTACGCCAGGCGCCCTCTTCTGTTAGTTTTGGGTATTTTTTTATTTCGATACGCCAGCCCTGGTCATCGGTTAAATGGAGGTGCAGCTTATTCATCTTATAAAGCGCCATCCTATCGATAAACTTCTTAAGATAGCTTACAGAGAAAAAGTGTCGTGATACGTCCAGATGCATGCCCCGCCATTCATAAGCCGGCTTATCTTCTATCGATACTACAGGTAAAGTTAATTGCTTATGAATTGCGCCGGTTTCAATAGAAACGGGCAATAATTGCCGGATAGTTTCTACGGCGTGGAATACACCAGCTGGATCTTTAGCCTTGATAATCAATTGTTTAGTGGTTATACTTAACCTATATGCTTCTGGTGCGGTAATGCCGGCATCATAAACCAGTTTAATAGTGCGTGGCTTGTCGGTTTTAGTTAGTTTTAATGATCTGCCCAAACCCTTTTGCAGCAGCTTATTAAGTTCGGCAGCTTCGTCGGTAAATTCTTTTGCAGCTATAATGCTTGTTTGGGATGTTATTACAAAAGAGCCGGTGCCTGCTACCAACTCACTTGGATACGGGATCAAAGGAAACTTTGATACTTCCTGTGCATTTGCAGCAAAACAGGTTGTCATCATCATAACCGTGAAGTTAAATAAAGAGATTTTTTTAACGAAAGTCATCATCAGCAGTTAGGATTATTGATAAAGTTAAAAAGACGAAATTATGATCATAGGTGTAACCAACCCAACAAAATTAAAATAAAACATGTCGCTTTTTACACGGTTTATATAATTTGAAGAATAATTTTATAAACATATTAAAACTTTTTAATATTATTTCAAAAGGCTCTAAATTGTTACTTGTGTACCGTGAACAACATTAAAC
>NZ_JBFUKF010000110.1:0-14952 GCF_056400985.1 Mucilaginibacter sp. P4_G9
GCCTGGCAGGTATTGCAACATCTGTAAATCAAGTAGTTTTGCAGGCGATGGCTCATTTCCTTCGGGTACAACCATTTCTACTACCAGTACCTTGCCACCGTATGTCATTGCTTTACGGCAATTTTGGAGCAAAGTAATACATTGCTCATCATTCCAGTCGTGAATAATATGTTTCATAATATAGGCATCGCAACCTTTAGGCACACTTTCAAAAAAATTACCGCCTAACAGCTCACACCTGTCTGATACGCCATGGGCCGTTAACAGCTTTGCCGCTTCGGCAACAATAGCCGGCATATCATACAATACACCTTTTACCGTACCATATTTGGCAAGGATGGATGCCAGTAAAAAGCCATGTCCGCCGCCTACATCCGCCAATACCGAAATGGAAGAAAAATCATAGCCGTTAACTACAGCAACACTCGAAAAAGCGCTATTGCTTGTCATGGCGTCATTAAATACCCTGCCAGCTTTCTCATTACTCCAAAAATAATCAAAGGCAGGCATGCCGTGCACTTTTTCAAAAGAAGGCTTTCCGGTTTTTACGCTATAGGGTAGTTCGGCCCAGGTTTGAAACTGCCAGTCGGTAGTAATCATTTCTGCAAAAGCCCGTAAACTGCCCGGGGCATCACTACGTAAAGGCTCGGCTAAAGGTGTAAGGGAAAATCTTTTTTCAGCATCTTCTGAAAATACGCCGGCACTGGCACATGCCCGCATTACCCGGTAAAGAGAACGGGCATGAACACCTGTTTGCTGTGCTAATTCTTCGGCTGTTTTTGCTCCGTCTTTTAAAAGATCGGCAATGCGCAATTCTGCGCATACACTAATAGCACGTGATACAGCAAAGCCAAAAAGCAATTGCATTAATTGAACCGGAGGAGGGGGTTCTTGTATCATAAATAATTGTTTTATAATGGTATAGCAATTTACAATAAACTTTTGGTAATTAAATGAGGTTTAAAAATGATAATGAATGTTTCCGGCTTTGTGAAAGTTTCTCTTGCCCGAAGCTTGTGGCGGGTTTGGCTTGCCGGGATATGTTATATACAGAACTAAGCATATTTGTTTTGTTGAACCAACTCCATTAAATACCCGGATTCTGATTTCAAACCTGCTGCTCAACGGAGTTTTTGAATTTAGGCGTATAGCCCAAAACCCGCCAAAAATGTTGAAAACTTTTTGGTGGTAAAAAGTGGTAATTTGTGGTAAAAGAGAACTACTTTTACCTATTAAATTAAGCCATAGTCTGATAATGCCGCATTTAACCGGAGAATTTGAATGTAAACTGGATGCCAAAGGGCGGATGATGATCCCTGCGGGCCTCAAAAAGCAGCTTCCTGAAGCTGACGGCGAGGGCCTTATGATCAATCGTGGCCTGGAGAAGTATCTTGTTATTTACACAAAATCCGAATGGGATAAAAGACTGGACGAATTAAGCAAACTTAACGAATACGACCGACAGAACCTGCGTTTTATACGCTATTTCACCGGTGGCGCCACGGCTTTAATGCCTGATGCAGCCGGCAGGGTGTTGTTGCCAAAAGGGTTGCTTGATTTTGCGGGTATTAGCAATGATGTGGTTTTAACTTGTGTATTAAACAAAATTGAGGTTTGGGATAAGGCTGCCCATACCGAAATGATAAATAATGAGCCAGATAATTTTGCCGAATTGGCAGAGGCGGTAATGGGTAGTAAAGCAAGGAGGATAGATGAGTGAGTACCATACACCGGTAATGCTGCAGGAGTGCATCGAAGGGCTTGACATTAAAAAGGATGGCACCTATGTAGATGTAACTTTTGGCGGCGGCGGGCATTCGCGCGAGATTATGAAGCATTTGGGGCCTGGCGGTACTTTGCTTGCTTTTGATCAGGATGCCGACGCGCAGCAAAATGCAATTGAAGATGAGCGATTTGTTTTCATAGATCAGAATTTTAGGTATTTAAAAAACTTTTGCCGTTTGCATGGCGCCATTCCGGTTAATGGGATCCTGGCCGATCTGGGTGTATCATCATACCAGTTTGACCAGGCCGAACGCGGTTTTTCTATCCGCTTTGATGCCGAGCTGGATATGCGCATGAACCAGTTAGGCGACCTAACGGCTAAGGATGTTGTAAATAATTATACCGGCGCCGAGCTGCATCGCATTTTTGGGATTTATGGTGAGATCCAAAATGCAAAATCGCTKGCCGAAACTATTGTTACCGCAAGGCTTAACGCCCCGATCGTAACCATAGCCGATTTGAAGAATGCGATAAGCGCACGTATCCCGAAGGGGAAAGAAAATAAATACCTGGCCCAGGTTTTCCAGGCCCTGCGTATTGAGGTTAACCAGGAGTTGGAAGCCTTGAAGGAATTTTTGGTACAAAGTGCAGAGGTATTGGCTGTTGGTGGGAGGCTGGTAGTAATGAGCTACCATTCGCTGGAAGACAGGCTGGTAAAGAATTTTATCGCCAAAGGCAAGTTCAGCGGCGAAGTAGAGAAAGATTTATACGGTAACAATAATAAACCGCTTGATGCTGTAAGCCGCGGGGCAATCACAGCATCGGCAGATGAGATAAGTAACAATAACAGGGCACGGAGCGCTAAATTAAGGATAGCTGTAAAAAGATGACCAATCGTTTGCGTACAGAAATTCCGGAAGAGGAAGAAGAAGCGGAAGAACTGGTTGTGGAGGAAAGAACCCGGAGGGAAATTCCTGATAACTTTTTTACGCAGTTTTTCACCAAACGCTTTATTAGCAGCGAGAAGGCTACTAATGCGTTGCCATTTGTGTTGTTCCTGGCTTTTTTGGGTATGGTATACATTGGCAACATGCACCTGGCCGAAAAAACTATCCGTGATATTGATGATCTTACCAAAGAGGTAAAGGAGCGGGGCTGGGATTTTAAAACCACTAAAGCCGAAATGGCTTTTAAAAGTACATTAACAGAAGTGGCCAAACGTGCCGATACCATAGGTATAAAGCAATCTGTTGAGCCACCAAAAAAGATAATAGTGAAGGAGGATAAAGATGAAAATTAGAACCAATATACTACTGCGGGTGTACATCGCTTTTGGGTTGGTGGTGTTTTTTTCATTTGCGGTTGTTGTGCAGCTTTGCCGGGTACAGTTTGTGCAGGGGGCAAAGTGGAAGGCTAAGGCCATCAATATGTCGGCACAATTCAGGGATGTTGAGGCAGCGCGCGGAAATATTTTTTCGGAAGATGGCAGCCTGCTGGCTACATCGGTACCAGAGTATGAGCTGCATATGGATATGCTGGCCGGTGGAATAGCTGTTGATAGTGTTTTTAACGATAATGTTGATGTGCTGGCGGCAAACCTATCCAAAATGTATGGCGACAGAACAACCCGCGAATATTCAAGGGTGCTGCGCGATGCCCGCCGTGAAGGCTCGCGCTACCAGTTATTAAGACGCAGGGTAACTTACCAGGAATTAAAAAAGATTCGCGAGTTCCCGATATTTAAAAGCCGTAAAACCAAAAACTGCCTTATTGTTTTACAGCAGAATAAACGCATCCTTCCCTTCCGTTCGTTAGCGGCCCGTACCATTGGCTATAAAAATGAGAATGTAAAAAACCCGGTAGGTCTTGAAGGTGCTTATTCCTCATTTATCAATGGTGAAAACGGCAGGCGTTTAATGCAGCGTATTCCCGGTGGTACATGGATGCCTGTAAATAATGATGAGGATGAGATAGCCGCTAAAGACGGAGCTGATATTATATCAACCATTAATGTAAACTTTCAGGAGATGGCCCAGGCTGCACTTTTGAAGCAACTGGATTCAAGCGCGGCCGATCATGGTTGCGTGGTATTAATGGAAGTAGCAACCGGCGAGGTGCGTGCCATTGCCAACTTTACGCGGTCAAAAGATGGTTTGTACCAGGAAAAAATGAACTACGCTATCAGCAATGCTATTGATCCGGGTTCAACCTTTAAGCTGGCATCATATATGACCATGCTTGATCAGCACAAACTGGATACAAATACCATTGTAAATGCAGAAGGTGGAAGATACAAATTTGCCAAAGGCCCAACTATTACGGATACAGAGCATGACAACTATGAAATGAGTGTTAAACGCGCTTTTGAGGAATCATCAAATGTGGCGGCTGCAAAGCTGGTATATGGTAATTACAAAGATAACCCTTGGCAGTTTATCAATAAACTGTATAGTTACCATTTAAATGAAAAGCTTGGATTGCAGATTCCCGGCGAAGGCAGGCCTGTAATAAAAAATCCATCAAACCGCAGCTGGAACAAATATTATACCCTGCCCGAAATGGCCTACGGTTACGAAATGAACATTACGCCCCTGCAGATGCTGGCCTTTTACAATTCGGTAGCTAATAACGGCAAAATGATAGCCCCCATTTTTGTACGGGAAATCCGCAGGATGGGTAATACCATTGAGCAGTTTAACGCCAGGGTTATTAATGAAAAAGTATGCTCGG
This sequence comes from Mucilaginibacter sp. P4_G9, assembly GCF_056400985.1. Classification (NCBI taxonomy): domain Bacteria; kingdom Pseudomonadati; phylum Bacteroidota; class Sphingobacteriia; order Sphingobacteriales; family Sphingobacteriaceae; genus Mucilaginibacter; species Mucilaginibacter sp. P4_G9. The sequence continues at coordinate 4,456 of NZ_JBFUKF010000110.1, forward strand.
ATGTTACTTTGGGCAAAGTAAAGGGTATGCTTGAGGGTGTTGTGCTTAATGGTACCGGCAAAAATGTAATCAAAAACAAACTGTATAGTGTGGCTGGTAAAACAGGCACCGCGCAGGTAGCCGATGGTATAAAGGGTTATAAAATGAAAAGATACCAGGCATCCTTTTGCGGATATTTCCCTGCCGATCATCCTAAATACTCTATGATAGTGGTAATTAATAACCCTACAAGAGGCGCTTACCTGGCTGCAAAAGTTGCCGGTCCGGTTTTTAGGCAGATTGCCGATATGGTTTACGCCAACGAYATGGAGATAAACCAGCCAACGCCCGTACGTTTTGTTGGCAATACATCATTGCCGAAAGTAAAACAGGGTAATTTAAAAGCATTAAAACATGTGTACAGTAAATTAGGTGTAAAACCACTTTACGCATCGGCAAATGCCGTAAATAATGGGGTTGATACCAGCAATGGTATTCCGTTTGAGGAAGTAAGATATAAGGAAGGTACTGTTCCAGGCGTTACAGGAATGGGCCTTAGCGATGCCTTGTATGTTTTGGGCAATGCAGGTTATAAAGTAACGGTACGCGGCAGCGGCATGGTAGCCACACAATCGGTTACGGGCGGCAGCTTAATACCAAAGGGATCACGTATAACAATTGAGCTTCAATGAAATATTTAAGTGATTTATTGGATGGATTAGCCTTTACAGAACTGCAGGGTAGTGCGGATGTGGAAATTACTTCGGTAACTTTTGATTCGCGGCAGGTAATTCCGGGATCGTTGTTTGTTGCTGTAAAAGGGACATTGGTTGACGGGCACGATTATATTCAGCAGGCTATTAAAAAAGGCGCTGTCGCCGTTATATGTGAAGATTTGCCAGCCCATACAGCGGGTGAGGTCGATTTTTTAATGGTTGCCGATTCTGGTAAAGCCTTAAGCCTGGTTGCGGCCAATTTTTATGATAATCCATCGGGACAATTAAAACTGGTAGGTATCACCGGTACTAATGGAAAAACCACTATAGCTACACTATTGTATCAGTTGTTTCGCGATCTGGGTTATAAATGCGGCTTATTATCAACCGTCGAAAACCAGATCAACGGCCAGGTGATACCATCAACCCATACTACACCTGATCCTGTCGAGCTTAACAGCTTGCTGGAAGAGATGGTGGCACAGGGCTGCGATTATTGTTTTATGGAAGTGAGCTCGCATGCGGTTGCACAGCATAGAACAGCTAACCTGCAATTTTCGGGTGGTGTGTTCACCAACCTTACGCATGATCACCTGGATTATCATAAAACCTTTGACAGCTACCTGAAGGCAAAAAAGACATTTTTTGACGGTTTGCCAAAAAATGCATTCGCCCTTACCAACAGCGATGATAAGAACGGCAATGTAATGCTGCAAAATACGCCGGCCCACAAAAAAACCTATGGCTTAAAAAGCATGGCCGATTATAAGGCCCGTATGCTTGAAAACCAGTTTGGCGGTCTGTTGCTACAGATAGATAACGAAGAAGTATGGTTTAAAATGGTAGGTACATTTAACGCCTATAACCTGCTGGCTGTTTATGCAACCGCCATGCTGTTGGAGCAGGATAAAGCCAAAGTACTCACCAGCCTGAGCAAATTAACAGGTGCCGAAGGTCGTTTTGAATATATAGTTGCGCCAAATAAGGTAATAGGCATAGTTGACTATGCTCATACGCCCGATGCGGTGCAAAATGTGCTGAGCACCATACACGATATCCGCAAGGGTAACGAAAAGGTTATAACCGTAATAGGCTGCGGCGGCGACAGGGATAAAACCAAACGGCCTATCATGGCACGTGTAGCCAGCGAATGGAGCGATAAGGTGATCCTTACTTCAGATAATCCGCGGTCGGAAGATCCGGCTCAGATCATCAAAGATATGATTGAAGGCGTTGACCCTGCGTTTAAAAGGCATACCGTAAGTATTATTGACAGGAGGGAGGCCATTAAAACCGCCTGTATGCTGGCTCAACCGGGCGATATCATTTTAGTTGCCGGCAAAGGCCACGAAAAATACCAGGATATAAACGGCGAAAAAAATCACTTTGATGATATGGAGGAACTTGAGGAACAATTTAAGTTGTTAGTCTGAATCAGAATTTACAGAATTAAAGAATTAGCAAGATCCAGGAAATCACTTTAATCGGTGAAATCAATATAAAAAATCGGCGTAATCAAAAAAGAGCATGTTATATTATTTGTTTACTTACTTAAATAAAAACTACAGCATTCCTGGATTCGGGGTATTTCAATATATCACGTTCCGTACGGCTTTGGCTGTTATAACATCGCTGCTGGTAACTACGGTTTACGGTCGCCGGTTAATTGATTACCTGCGTTTTAAACAGGTTGGCGAAACAGTAAGGAACCTTGGCCTGGAGGGCCAGATGCAAAAATCGGGTACACCTACAATGGGCGGGCTTATTATTTTGCTGGGTATTTTGGTGCCCACATTATTGTTTGCCAAGTTGGGTAATGTGTATGTTATACTAATGATCATCACTACAGTTTGGCTTGGCGCTATCGGCTTCCTGGATGATTACATAAAGGTTTTCAAAAAGAATAAAGAAGGTTTAGCCGGAAAGTTCAAGATCATTGGCCAGGTAGGGCTATCACTTATTGTCGGATGGACGATGTATTTTAATGCAAGCATTGTGATACGACAGGAGGTTAAGCTGCCAGTGAAAGCTGATGTTCCGGTTGATTTTCATTTGAAGCGTAATGTACCTGTTTATACCCAGGATGTACGGTCGACCAAAACAACTATGCCTTTTTACAAAAACAACGAGTTTGATTATGCCAAGGTGCTTAAGTTTATAGGTAGCGACTATGAGCAATACGCACTGGTAGTATTCCTGTTTTTTGTGATCATCATTATCACCTTTATCTCCAACGGGGCAAATATAACCGATGGTATTGACGGCCTGGCGACGGGAACGTCGGCCATCATCGGGATTACGCTGGCTATACTTGCCTATGTATCCGGTAACGTGGAGATAGCCGATTATCTTAATATCATGTTCATCCCCAACTCGGGCGAGCTTGTGATTTTTGCAGGGGCATTTGTAGGGGCCTGTGTTGGGTTTTTATGGTATAACTCTTACCCGGCGCAAGTGTTTATGGGGGACACAGGTAGCCTCGCGATAGGTGGTATCATAGCTGTTTTCGCCATCGTGATTCGTAAGGAATTATTGCTGCCGGTATTATGCGGCGTGTTTTTGGTCGAGAATATATCGGTTATTATGCAGGTAGGCTGGTTTAAGTATACCAAAAAGAAATTTGGAGAAGGACGCAGGGTGTTTTTAATGGCGCCGTTGCACCACCATTACCAAAAGAAGGGCTTCCATGAAGCCAAAATCGTAACCCGGTTTTGGATCATCGGGATATTGCTGGCGATAATAACGATAATAACGTTGAAATTAAGATAAAGCCCCCCAACCCCCTAAAGGGGGAGCAAAAAGTAAAGTTGATATTAGAATAAAAAAAATAAAAAATGAACCAGAACAACAACATACCCAATCAAAAGCACCCCCTTCAGGGGGCGGGGGGGGCTGTGCGCCTTGTTGTTCTTGGCGCCGGCGAAAGTGGCGTGGGGGCGGCATACCTTGCCAAACAGCAGGGGTATGAGGTGTTTGTGTCTGATTTTGGAGCTATTGCCGATAAGTACAAAAAACAACTGGAAGACTGGAAAATCAGCTTCGAGGAGAAACAACATACGGAAGAATTGATCCTGAATGCGGTTGAAGTGATTAAAAGCCCCGGGATCCCGGATAAGGCTCCGATTATTAAAAAGCTGAAAGACAAAGGGATTCCCGTAGTGTCGGAGATAGAATTTGCAGGCAGGTATTGCAACGCGAAGGTCATCGGTATCACAGGATCTAACGGTAAAACTACCACCAGCAGCTTAACATACCACATTTTAAAAGATGCGGGTTTAAATGTTGGTCTGGCGGGTAACATCGGTAAAAGCTTTGCTTACCAGGTGGCTACCGAAAAGTTTGATATATATGTGCTTGAGCTGAGCAGCTTTATGCTTGATGATATGTTTGAGTTTAAGGTAGATATAGCGGTTTTGCTCAATATCACACCCGATCATTTAGACAGGTATGATTATAAGCTGGAAAATTACGTTGCATCCAAATTCAGGGTAACGCAAAATCAAACAGCGACCGATTATTTTATTTACTGTGCCGACGACCCGGAAACCATAAAAGGGATGGCCGGGAGGAATTTTGAGGCACAGCTATTACCCTTTTCCATTGAAAAAAAGATTGAAACGGGAGCATATCTCGAAAACGACAATATTGTCATAAACACAAATCAAGAACATTTTACAATGTCAATTAAAGAACTGGCCCTGCAGGGTAAGCACAACATTTACAACTCCATGGCATCGGGTATTGTAGCCAGGGTGCTGGAGTTGCGCAACGAAACGATGAGGGAGAGCATGGGCAACTTTAAGGCCATTGAACACAGGCTGGAGTTTGTTGCCAATATCTCCGGTATCCGTTTCATCAACGATTCAAAGGCAACCAATGTTAACTCAACCTGGTACGCTTTGGAAAGCATGAGCAGCGATGTCGTCCTGATATTAGGTGGCGTTGATAAGGGTAACGATTACGGTATGCTTAAAGACCTGGTTAAGCACAAAGTAAAATCAATAGTGTGTTTAGGTAAAGATAACAAGCGCATCCACGATGCATTTGAGGATGATGTACATGTGATAGTAAATACGTTTTCGGCACAGGAAGCCGCACAGGTAGCATACCACCTGGCTTCCAAAGGCGATACCGTATTGTTATCACCGGCCTGTGCAAGTTTCGACCTGTTTAAAAATTACGAAGACAGGGGAAACCAGTTTAAAGCAGCTGTGAGGGAGTTATAAGGGATTTGAAAATTTGAGTATTTGAAGATTTGAAAATGGATCGGTGGAATCAAATTAAATCAGTGGAATCATAAAAAAATGCATAGGATATTAGAAAACACAAAAGGCGACCGGTGGATATGGCTGATAGTTATATTGCTTTCTGTTATATCCTTGTTGGCGGTATATAGTTCAACCGGCACGCTGGCTTATAAACGGGGTGTGGGGGTCGAGTCGATATTAATGAAACACCTGGCTATGGTGGTAGGGGGCATTATGCTGATGTATATTTCGCACAAACTGGATTACCGCTACTACGCTGGTCTGTCGAAAATTATGATGATTGTTACTATCCCGTTGCTGCTATATACCCTGGTATTTGGTAGCCATATTAACAATGCAAGCCGCTGGATCAATATCCCTGTAATTGGCCTAAGCTTCCAGACATCCGATTTAGCCAAACTGGCTTTGATCACTTACCTGGCTCGTACGTTATCCCGTAAGCAGGAAAATATCAAGGATGTAAAGGAATCGTTTTTGCCGATAATGGGTTCGGTGTGTTTGGTGTTTATACTGATAGCACTGGCTAACTTATCAACCGCATTGATGTTGTTTGGCGTAAGCATTTTGCTGTTGATCATCGGCCGTATCAGCATAAAACAGATAGCTATAGTATGTGTGGCAGGGTTTATATTATTATTAGGTGTTATTTTTTTAGGACCCAGAAGGCATACTTATGTTTCGCGGGTTAGTACTTTTCTACATCCCGATTCAACCAAGACGGATAAATCATTCCAGGCCGACCATGCCAAAATAGCCATTGCCAGCGGCGGTATTTTTGGTAAGGGCCCGGGTAACAGTACTGAAAGGAATTACCTGCCCGAGTCATACTCGGATGAGATTTATGCCATCATAGTAGAAGAGTATGGTTTAGTTGGTGGTTTTACCCTAGTAGGTATATACCTGTTTTTACTATACAGGTGCATTAAGATAGTAACAAAAGCGCCAAAGGCATTTGGGGCTTTACTGGCTTGTGGGTTAAGCTTTAGTTTAGCTATACAGGCATTCGCAAATATGGCTGTAGCCGTAGGTCTTGGTCCGGTAACCGGTGTGCCGCTGCCATTTGTGAGTATGGGTGGTACATCTATACTGTTCACAAGCGTAGCGTTTGGGATCATACTATCGGTAAGTCGTGATATTGAAGAGCCGAAGAAGGTAGTAGTAGGAGAAATAAGGACGGCTTAGGTGGTGAGTGGTGAGTGGTGAGTGGTGAGTGGTGAGTGGTGAGTGGTGAGTGGTGAGTGGTGAGTGGTGAGTGGTGAGTGAGAAAATGGCGGGGTCAATTTAGGATTTAGAAATTAGAGTTTAAAGAAACATGGCAAAGAAAATTATCATCAGCGGTGGCGGAACAGGAGGACATATCTTCCCGGCTATTGCTATTGCCAATGCTTTAAAAAAGATAGACCCGGCTACCGAGATTTTGTTTGTGGGGGCTTTGGGTCGTATGGAAATGGAAAAAGTTCCGGCGGCCGGATATAAGATCATTGGGTTGGATATACGTGGGATTCAGCGCGACTCTATATGGAAAAACGTAATGTTCCCGGTTAAACTGGTAAACAGTGTGCGCAAGGCCCTGCAGATTATTAAGGATTTTAAACCCGATGCTGCTGTGGGTGTTGGGGGCTATGCTTCCGGTCCGCTGTTGTATGCCGCATCAATGAAAAAAATACCGTACCTGATACAGGAGCAAAACTCCTATGCAGGTATTACCAATAAATGGCTGGGTAAAGGTGCCAAAAAAATATGTGTTGCTTTTGATAATATGGAGCAGTTTTTTCCTGCCGGTAAAATCATCAAAACAGGCAATCCTATCCGCAAGGATGCGGTTAACATTGCCGGCAAGCACATGCAGGCGCTGGAGTTGTTTAAGTTATCAACGTTTAAAAAAACCATACTGATAACCGGGGGCAGCCTGGGTGCGCGTACTTTGAATAACAGTATTATGGCTGGTTTGGACAAGCTGATAGCTGCAGATGTGCAGATTATTTGGCAAACCGGAAAGTTTTATTATAAAACGATCATCGAAAAACTGGGTGATAATTATCATCCGGATGTTAAAATAACGGAGTTTTTAAGTCGTATGGACCTGGCTTATGCCGCTGCCGATATCATTATATCAAGGGCAGGGGCTGGTACAATTGCCGAGTTGTGTATGGTTAAAAAGCCTGTGATCCTGGTGCCTTCGCCAAATGTAGCCGAAGATCACCAGACTAAAAACGCCCTAGCGCTGGTACAGGAAGATGCGGCCATTTTTGTAGCCGACAGAGATGCCGAAGCCAAACTGGTTGACAGGGCCCTTGAGTTGCTGAATGATAAACAACTACAAAAGAAACTAAGCACCAACATAGGTAAAATGGCCATGCCGGATGCCGATGAGGTGATAGCTAAAGAGCTTATACAATTAACAAATAACAATTAAAATTATGGTTCTCTTCTCCCAAAAGAGGAGGACCTTTTTTAAAAACATTAACATGGAACTACGCGACATACAAAGGGTTTACCTGGTGGGCATCGGCGGCATCGGAATGAGCGGCCTGGCCCGCTATTTCCATCATTTAGGCTGTATTGTTTGCGGTTATGATAAAACGGCGACGGATTTAACCAACGATCTGCATAACGAAGGTATCCAGGTTGTGTTTGATGACAAGGCCGAATGGATCCCGATGAGTTTCCAACAACCTTGTAATGATACACTTATAATTTACACACCAGCTATCCCCAAGGATTCGGTCATACTAAGCTATTTTAAAAATAAAGGATTCGAGCTTTTTAAGCGCTCGCAGGTTTTGGGATTAATAAGTAAAAGTTCCTTTACTATTGCAGTTGCAGGTACACATGGCAAAACCACCACCTCAACCATGGTGGCGCATTTGCTTAAAGCTTCGGGTAATGATTGCTCAGCGTTTTTGGGAGGCATCTCATCCAACTACCAAAGCAACGTGTTGTATGGTAAAAATAATGTAATGGTGGTTGAGGCAGATGAGTACGACCGCTCGTTTTTAACGCTGTTCCCGGATGTTGCCATTATCACATCGATGGATGCCGATCATTTGGATATCTATGGCGATCACGCGCACTTAACAGATTCATTTAAACTGTTTGCTTCGCAGATAAAGGTAGGTGGTACATTGGTGCACAAAAAAGGTTTGCCTTTAGATACCGGCTACACTTATGCTATTGATGATGCAGCCGCCGATGCCCATGCAGTAAATATCCGCATAGAAGGCGGCGATTTTTATTTTGATTTTATAAACGCCGATTTAAGCATTCCCGGTATTAAAATGGGTATTGCCGGTACGCATAATATTGAGAACGCTGTAGCGGCAATTGAGGCTGTTTTAAGGCTTGATATTCCGGCCGGTTCCATAAAAAGCGCGCTGGCATCTTTCAGGGGGGTTAAGCGCAGGTTTGAGTATATTGTGAAAACACCGGAACATATTTATATTGACGATTATGCCCATCATCCCGAAGAATTACGGGCCTGCATATCATCAGTAAAAAAATTATATCCCAATAAAAAGCTGACTGCTATTTTTCAGCCACACCTGTATACCCGCACCCGTGATTTTGCCGATGGCTTTGCCGAAGTGCTGGATATGGTTGATGAGCTTATATTGCTGGATATATACCCGGCCCGGGAGTTGCCTATTGAAGGGGTAACATCGGATATGCTGTTGAACAAAATGCAGCTGGCAAATAAGCGCAAGCTAAGCAAGGAGGAAGCATTGAATGCTGTAGAAAATGAAAAACCCGAACTGTTGTTAACAGTAGGCGCGGGGGATATTGATACGTTGGTTCACCCTTTAAATGAGATACTTCAACATGGATAGAAAACTCATCTGGAAGCGCCTTTTAACAGGATCTGCCTGGGTAATATGCCTGGGGGGGCTTGTGGTGCTTATGAGTTTTATTGAAGCCAAAAAAGCTTCGGTAGTATGTACTGCTGTAAAGGTAAATATTCCGGGTAGCCAGTATTTTATAGATAAGCAGGAAGTTGACCAGATTTTGCAAACAAGCAGCCATACACTAATTGGCCGAAAGCTGGAAAACATAAATATTCAGGAGCTGGAAAATAAATTAAGGGCAAATCCATTTATCGAGTTTGCCAAAGTTTATACCGAGATGGATGGTATATTAAGAGTTGAGGTAAGCCAGCGCCAACCTATATTGCGGGTAATGAACCACTATGATATGGATTTTTATATCGATCAGCATGGTTTAAAAATTCCGCTTTCATCAAACTTTACGGCAAGGGTACTGGTGGCTAACGGGTATATTGAGGAGCTGTTTACCAACCATGTCGACTCGTTACATACACACCTGGCAAAGGATCTGTATAAAACAGCCGATTTTATTCGTAAGGATTCGTTATGGGATGCACAGATAGCGCAGATCTATGTAAATTCTGCCCGCGAGATTGAGCTGATCCCACGGGTGGGTAGTCAAAGGATTCTGATAGGTAATGCCGATTCATTGAATGTAAAGCTCAAAAATCTGCTGGCATTTTACAAGCAGGTGCTACCACAGGTAGGGTGGGACAAATACAGCAAAATAAATATTAAGTATACCAACCAGGTAATTGGTATAAAAAACGAAATGACAAAAGCAGATTCGGCTAAAGCAAAAGCAATTAAGCTGGATTCGCTAAAAATGAAAAAAGAGACTTCTCAAATTAAATTGTAACATGGACAAAAGCTCAACACAAGAAAAAAGTTCACCAATTGTAGTAGGATTGGATATCGGGACTACTAAAATATGCGTCATCGTTGGTCGCAGGAGCAAGAACGGAAAGATTGAGGTATTAGGAATTGGTAAAGCTGAATCGGCGGGCGTAACCCGCGGAATGGTATCAAACATAGACAAAACTGTACAGGGTATTACCCAGGCGGTTGAAATTGCAGGCGCGCAATCAAATGTTGATATAAAGGTAGTATTTGTGGGTATAGCAGGTCAGCACATTAAAAGCTTGCAGCACCGTGGTTTAATAACCCGCCGTGACCTGCAATCAGAGATCAGTCGCAAGGATATTGATAAACTGATAGAGGATATGTACAACCTGGTAATGCCTCCGGGCGAGGACATTATTCATGTATTGCCACAGGAATTCACCGTAGATAATGAGCCGGGAATTAAGGATCCTATTGGTATGGCAGGTGTTAGGCTTGAAGCCAACTTCCATATTATATCTGGCCAGGTTACGGCAATTAAAAATATTGTTAAATGTGTTAACAAGGCCAACCTGGATAGCCAGGACCTGATATTGGAGCCACTGGCATCTTCTGAATCTGTGTTGAGCGAAGAGGAAAAAGAAGCAGGTGTGGTATTGGTTGATATTGGCGGTGGTACTACAGATGTGGCTATTTTTCATGAAGGCATTATCCGTCATACCGCGGTAATTCCTTTTGGTGGTAACAGCGTTACCGAGGATATTCGCGAAGGCTGTTCGGTAATGCGCAATATTGCCGAGCAACTGAAGGTAAGGTTCGGTTCTGCTTTAGCCGACGAGAATAAAGAGAACGAGATAGTTTGTGTACCTG
>NZ_JBFUKF010000111.1:0-14827 GCF_056400985.1 Mucilaginibacter sp. P4_G9
GGGTTTAACCATGTATTATAGTTACCATATGAAAGAGGCATTAGCTTCGTTTAAAGAAGCGGCCCGATTTGCCCCCTCTTCGCCCATGACCTATTGGGGGCAGGCATTAAGCATGGGCCCTTACTATAATGCTAACGTGTATATTGTGCCAAAAGGATTGCCCGCGGTTTTAAAAAAATTAAACGCGAATGCTAATAATGCAACCGAAAAAGAAAAAGCACTCATCAGGGTTATGAAGCTACGGTATCCGGTGGGGCAGGAACAAACTACCCATGATGAAAAGGCTTATGCGCAAGGTATGAAGAAGCTGATATCGGTGTATCCCGAAGACGTGGACATAAAAATGCTATATATAGATGCCGTAATGCTGATGCACACCTGGGATTTTTGGAATACCGATGGATCCTCAAAAGAATGGACACCAGAACTGGTTGACCTGTGTAAAAGTGTTTTGAAAGCAAACCCCGAACACCCTGCTGCCTTGCATTATTATATTCACCTGGTAGAGGCATCCCGTAATCCCGGTGCGGTTATGGCAAATGCCGAACCTTTAAAAAGGCTGTTCCCTGGTGTAGGGCATATGGTTCATATGGCGAGCCATGTTTACCAGAGAAACGGATTGTATTTTCAGGGGGTAGATGCTAATGACAAGGCCAATAAAAGTGTCCTTGCATATTATTCAATTGCAAAAAATATTTCTCTTGCTAAAGCCATACCGCACCTGTACGCGGTGCAAACTTATTGTGCTTTTAGTGGGGGGATGTATGCAAAAGGCATGGATGCTGCTTTACATTGCCGGAATAGCGTTTCGCCTGCGCCGGATGATAATTATTCGCAGTATTTGTATATGATGCCAGTGTTTACCATGGTGCGTCTTGGTAAATGGGATGAAATACTGAAGGATAATGTTGAACCAAACCCAGGTTGGGCTTATGCCCAGGTGCTGAAAAATTTTGCAAAAGGATTGGCCTTTATTTATAGCGGTAAGCCGGATTCTGCCAGCAGGCAGCTAATGTTATTGCGGAGTAATATTAATAACCCTGTTTTAAATGGCCGGCGTATTCCTTTTAATACCGCTTTAGAGGGAGCCACTATAGCAGAAAACATACTGGCCGGGGCAATTTTATTGGCACAAAACAAATATGAAAGCGGTATTGCGTACCTTAACAAGGCGGTAAAAGTAGAAGATAATATGATTTATGCCGAGCCTGCCGAATGGCCTATACCGGCACGGCAATTTTTAGGAGCCTACCTTTTAAAAAACGATGATAATACTTTGGCAGAGCAGGTTTACCGGGAAGACCTGGTACACAATCCGGGTAACGGATGGTCGTTATTAGGTTTGTATCAAAGCCTCAAGGCACAAAACCAAAAAGAAAAACTGGCGGAATATAAATCGGGCTTTCTCCGTTCGTTTTCGCATGCAGATGTTGTGCCGGCAAGCTCAGTTTTTATGAATTGAATTGAATTTTCTCCAATGGGCAGAGTTTAGGAAGAATCAAAAAAAACTTTAAACTTCTTTGGGGGGTAGGGCATGTTGGATGCATCCTGCATATATAAACCATGAGAAAGTTTAATTTCAGGAAAAAGCAGATCGCCGCGAAGGACCAATCTTTGCAGGAAGAAATCGTAAATCAATATTTTGATGAGCTTGATTTGGGCAATGCGCCCGAAGTTAACAACCATGGCGTTGAATTTAACAGCGATGAGGTATACAACCGCATCACTGCACAAATTGATGGATCGGGCAAAATTAAAACCTTTAAAAAGCAATGGCTTGTTGCTGCTTCCCTGTTTGCCGGTTTATGTTTCTCGGCATATATTTATCGTAATAACATTCTTGATTATTTATCTCCCATCGCTAATAAACAAATTGCCGCAGCTAACGGGAAAATAATAAACGTAACGCTGGCAGATGGCACGAAGGTTTGGCTTAATGGCGGCAGCAAGCTAATCTATCCCGAAAAATTTCGCGGCGATAAAAGAGAGATCACTTTGGTAGGTGAGGCATTTTTAGATGTGGCCCATAACACCGAAAGATCGTTCATTGTGCATACCGGCACCATCCGTACCCAGGTACTGGGTACAAGCTTTAATGTAAAAGCCTACCCCGAAGATCATTTTGTAAAAGTTGATGTTTTAAGCGGTAAAGTAGGTGTTATCGGCGCGGCCAATAATGCAAAAAGATCACAAACCATTTTTTTAACTCCCGCCCAGGAGGTAGTATTTAACAGGGATAACAACCAGGCAGTTAAAAAAGAGATGGTGGATGTACAGGTGCTCACAGCCTGGAAAAACGGCGACCTGGTATTTAAAAATATGCCGCTACCCGAAGTTTTAAATACCATTGAGCACCGCTTCAATGTAAAAGTTAATGCCGATATCAATTTAGTGAAGTGTTCTATCTCGGCCAATTTTACCAATGTATCCTTAGTAAATATTATGAAGATCATATCTAAGCTGGTGAAAGGTAAAGCCATACAGGAGGGATCCGGCTATCGCCTGAGGGGTAAAGGCTGTTAAATTAAACCGATTAGTAAAAGATATAACCAATTATTAGCTAACCTAAATTAAAATAAGAATGATGACATAAATACATAAAAAAAACCCTGATCAAAGGGATTTGAACAGGGTTGCTTAAAATGCCAGGTTAATAATAAGTGCAACGTTTCGAGGTCCAATTCAGAACAAAGCACTTCAATTTCAAACACTTTAATTATCTCAAATCTATGAATATATCTCTATTTTCAAATGGAGTAGTTCGTTATGTAATAATATTAATGAAATTTACCTCGCTCGCCTGCTTTGTTGTTTGCTTTACGTGCCTCTCGGCCGTTGCAAATGATTCATTTGGTCAGAAATTTTTAGAGGTATCAGTTACGCTTAAGCTTAAAAACTCAAAGCTTACTGATGCCCTTGATAAAATTTCGGCCGATAAACATATAAAATTTGCTTACGCAGACAATGTACTGAAGCCGGAATACAGGGTGACTTTAAACGCCAAAAATAAAAGCATCAAACAGGTGCTTAATGAGGTGTTAACTCCATTTAACCTCAGCTACAAAATTATTGATGATGTAGTTGTTATCGACGAAAAAACCGAGCTGGAAAATAATCCGGGAGGTATACAGCAGGCCCCGCCGGTCCCTATTAAAATAACGGGCAAGGTAATCGACGAAAATAACCTGCCATTCCCTGGTGTTGGTATAAAAATAAAAGGAACCTCCACAGGTACTATTACCAATACCGACGGAACCTTTACGTTAAACAATGTAGGCAGCGACGAGATCCTGGTATTCAGTTTTATTGGCTATACGCCCAAAGAAGTATCTGTAAATAATCAAACTACCATAAACGTGCAGCTATCACCTGAACGTACTTCGTTAAACGAGGTTGTTGTGGTTGGTTACGGCACACAAAAACGCGCCAATATTATCGGCGCAGTCGATCAGATCTCATCAAAAGCTATCGAAGGTAAGCCATCGATAAATTTAACCCAGGCTTTGCAGGGTACATCGCCAAATCTTATAATTCAGCAAACCAATTCGGAGCCCGGGGCTTATGCCAATATTAATATTCGCGGTGTGAGCACGCTGGGTAATAATAGTCCGCTGGTTGTTATAGATGGTATAACCGGCGGCGATATCAATTTGCTTAACCCACAGGATATTGAAAGCGTTTCTGTATTAAAGGATGCGGGTAGCGCAGCCATTTACGGTTCAAGATCGGCAAACGGCGTGATATTAGTTACTACTAAAAAGGGGAAGAAAAATTCAAATACGCAATTAAGCTACAATGGGCAGGCTGGTGTGCAGGAGCCGCATGTAGGGTACAAGCCGGTGCACAGTTATGAAAATGCCATCCTTAGGAATGAGGCTGTTGTGAATGCTGGTTTGCAACCTATCTATAGTCCGCAGGATATCCGTAATTTTCAGCAGCAGGGCGATCAGCAATGGTTCCTGGATGCTATTTTAAAGAATGCTGTACTGCAAAATCATAACCTGGCTTTAACAGGAGGTAATGCAACCTCATCATACCTTGTATCGGCAGGGGTAACAGATCAGCGCAGCAATTTGGTTGGACCAAATTATGGGTTGCGCCGTTACAATTACCGGATAAATTTAAGCAGTGAGTACGGTAAGCTAAAGCTTACAAGTATCCTGTCGTACTCACGCACCGAAATAAAAGAACATTCCTACAATACATCAACCCTTATAGTTGACGCGGGCAGAACACCCACCTATTATAAAATAAAAGACGACCAGGGCAGGTACCTGACCAATGATGTGCTAACAGAGTTTAACCCGCTTGGAATATTAGAAGCAGGTGGTTACCGCAAACGCGATAACGATAACATATTTGGTAATTTAAACGCCGAGYTGGCCATCACCAAAGATTTTAAACTGAAAGGTGTTTTTGGTGGAACGCTTTTAGCAAATCACATGTTTGGCAGGGTGATAGAGGTTGACTATTTCCCGAAAGGGACTTATGGTGCCGACAGGAATACCAATGATGATAACAACAAAAACCTTTTCCTGAACACACAGGTAATAGCGGAGTACACCAAAACATTCCACAAATCGCATAATGTTAATGTGTTGATAGGGGTGGCTAATGAATCATCAACCAATCAAAGCAATTACCTGCGTCTTAAATATACCGACCCGGAACTTGGTACTCCTGTTACAGGAACCATCATCGATCCATCATCATCGGCAACCAATAACAATACTACCGAAAGCAGCCTGAACTCTGCTTTTGGTCGTGCCGGTTATAATTTTCAGAATAAAATTTACGGTGAGTTTAATTTTAGGATAGATGCTTCATCAAAGTTCAATACGCAAAACCGCAATGCTTTCTTTCCTTCCGGATCTGTTGGTTACAGGATTACTGAAGAGAATTTCATGCAGCATTACCGGGACAATTATGGCGATCTGAAATTAAGGGCATCATATGGTATTTTGGGCAACCAGAATGTGGGCGATTACCAATACCAGCGTACCTATGGCCCGTTCCAGAATGCGTACGGTTTTAATAATTCTGGCGTAGGTGGTACCGAGATTAAATTTGCCAATCCCGATATCCGCTGGGAGCGGGCTGCAACATTGAATATAGGTGTTGACGCTGGTTTCCTGAAAAATACATTAAATATTGCGGTTGATTATTTTAATAAAGAGACGAGAGATATTTTATTGCCACCAATAGTACCTGGTGTGTATGGTGCGCAGGTACCTGACTATAATGCCGGTAAAGTACAAAACCGCGGATGGGAGCTAACCGTTAACTACCGTTTATCAGGCAAAAACTTTAATCACTCTTTCTCCTTCAACGTAGCCGATACCAAAAACAAAGTATTATATCTTGAAGGCGGCGACCAGATAAAAACCTATGATGAATTGCAGTTGATTAATAAAGTTGGTTTGCCAATTGGCTCATATGTTGGGTTAAAACGCGATGGCTATTTCCAAAACCTGAATGATATTGTTAACGGGCCAAAACCTGCCGGTTTAACTGTTTCGCCAGGTGATAACCGTTATCTGGATGTTAATAAAGATGGAATTATTGATGATAACGACAGGTTTGTTTTAGGGAATGGTTTCCCTCGTTTAACTTTTGGGTTTACCTACAATGTCACCTTTAAAAACTTCGATTTTAACCTGTTTATGCAGGGGGTAGGCAAACGTAGCATGTTTGTACGTGGCGAACAGGTTGAGCCATTTCACTTTAACTACTCACAAGTGATCTATCAGCACCAGTTGGACTACTGGACACCTCAAAATCCAGATGCCCGTTATCCGCGGCTTGCTGCCGCCGGCAGCCAGTCAAATACCAACAACTTCAGGCGGGGATCTGATATGTACATTTTTGACGGTTCATACCTGCGCGTTAAAAACGTGACTTTGGGATATTCATTACCGCAAAGTGTTGCCAAAGCCATAGGTATGCATAAGGTTAGGGCTTATGTGTCTGGTCAAAATATGCTCACTTTCTCAGGTATGAAATTCCTTGACCCCGAATCAACCGAGCTTACCAGTAACGCCAATGTACCACAAGGTGGCGGTGCAAATAGTGGCAGGTCTTACCCTACGCCGATATATTATGGGTTTGGTATTGATGTAACATTATAATTTATTATACATGAAGAAATTAACAATATATAGAACCTTGTTTTTTATGGCCCTGGTAACTGTTATAGTTTCGGCCTGTAAAAAACTCGACCTGGCGCCGGTAAATAAATTTACCGATGCCAATTTTTGGACAACCGCAGAAAAAGCAAAGAGCGTGTTAAATACTGCCTATTCACAAATGTTCCGCAGCGATTATTTCTTTTATAACGAAGGAATGAGCGACAATGCGTATAACAGCCGCGGCGATGCCAACGGGGTGGCGTCGCTTGCAGCCGGAACTTATGATCCTTCGTTGGGGCGTATTAAAGAGGAGTGGGGATACCACTATGCAGGCATCAAAACCTGTAATATATTTTTGGAAAATGCGGATAGGGTAACAGCTTTGGATGCCGGCCTTAAAAGCAGGATGAAGGCCGAAGCCAGGTTTATTCGTGCTTATCATTATTTTCAACTGGCTACCTGGTTTGGTGATGTGCCTTTGTTTGATAAAGACGTCACTATTGATGATTCAAAAACAATTGCCCGCACGCCAAAAGCCCAGGTAATTGATTTTGTATTGAAAGAACTTGATGAAGCGGCAGCGGCATTGCCGGTTAACACAGCGTATGCTGTAGCCGATAGGGGCCGAATTACCAAAGGAGCCGCCATTGCGCTCAAAGCAAGGGTTTACCTTTATGACAGTCGCTGGCAGGATGTTGCAACTACCTGCGAAAAACTGATCAACGATAATGCCAATGGTACCTACAGCTTATTCCCATCATACGAGGGATTGTTTTTACCGCAAAACGAGTATAACAGCGAGGTGATATTTGACCTGGAGTTTGTACCTAACGACAGAACATACAGCCAGTTTTTTGATTTTGCACCATTGGCTGTCGGTGCCCGTTTAAACGCCCTTGCCCCAACGCAGGAACTGGTTGACAGTTACCTGATGGATAATGGAAAAAAGATTAGCGAGGCCGGATCTGGCTATAATGAGGATAATCCGTACGTAAACCGTGATCCAAGGATGACTAATACGGTTGTTTACAATTTATATAAATGGAAAAAGGCTGATAATAGTATCCAAACCATTTATACCAAACCCGGATCTGATCCCGGTGCGGATAAACTGGATGAATATGCACCCGGCAAAGTAAGTTCACCAACAGGTTACTACATCCRCAAATATTACGACCCYACATCTGCCGTAAATTTCCAATCGGGTCTAAATCTGATCCTGATCCGCTATGCTGATGTACTGCTCATGTATGCCGAAGCTAAAAATGAACTTGGTCAGATGGATGCCGGTGTTTGGGATAAAACCATAAAAGCCATCCGCTCGCGTGCCGGGTTTACTGATGCGCCTGCACTTAACTTTAGCGGCGCGGCACAGGCCGATCTGCGTAATATCATTCGTAACGAACGCCGTAGTGAATTGGCCATGGAAGGTCTGCGGATATTCGATATCCGCCGGTGGAAAACAGCCGAGGTGGTATTGAACGGCTGGGCGCATGGAGCCAAATTTGGTCCGCTATCTGTTGATAATGGGTACATCAGGGCTAATCTGCGCAGCTTCGATAAAAGTAAAGCTTACTTATGGCCGGTACCACGCGATGAGCGTGCTGTTGATCCAAATCTTACTCAAAATCCAGGTTGGTAGTTCAATAATTATTTATAAAAAATTATAATCAATTAAGATCATGAAAAAAATTACTTTCTGCCTTATGGCAGGCATATTGGCATTAATAATTGTATCCGGCTGTAAGAAAGATAAAACCCTTAACCACACAAAGGTATCGGCAGTAAATAACTTTTTTGCCCCGGCCGATAACAAATTTATAAAGCTTGACCCTGCATCGGCTTCAGCATCATTTGAGTGGGAGCAGGCACAGGCCGAAGATAACGGCCTTGTAGTATATGAGGTTGCTTTTGATAAAGCTACCGGCGATTTCTCAAAACCTTTATATACTATGCCATCAGACGGTAACGGCTTATACAACAAACTAACCATCTCATTTAAAGACCTGAACAAAATTGCCGACCTGGCAGGAATCCAGCCACAGGAAACAGGTAAATTAAAATGGACGGTAATGTCATCAAAAGGTATCAACGTACAAAAAAGCAGCTTGTCTCGTACAATTGAGGTTGAGCGTGCTGCCGGTTTCAGTGAAATTCCTGCCGATCTTTATTTAACCGGAACTGCTACCGAAGGCGGTGATGACTTGGGTAAAGCCGTGCACTTAAAGCAAACATCTACCGGTGTATTTGAAGCATACACTTCTTTAAAAGCCGGAACATATCATTTTGCCGAGCGTAACACGGGCACACCCGCAACTTATTCAATTGATGGTGTAAAGTTATTAAAGGATGGCAGCACTACAGTTACAGGCGATACCAAAGTAGAAAAGGTAGTAGTAGATTTTACGACAGCGTCGGCAACTATAACACAGGTAGTATCTGTAGGTTTATGGTTTGCAGCCGATAACAAGATCTGGTTTGATCTGCCTTATAAAAGTAATGGTCAATGGGAAATTGATAATGCATCTGTCGTGTTTCACCAGGAATCATGGGGAAGGGATGAACGTTATAAATTCCGTTTTACTTTAAAGGATGCCGCAGGTGTAACTACCACACAGTTTTACGGAAGTACAAATTCTGACAATAACCGACCGGATGCCAATACAGCTGCATCATTTTATTATATGGTACCTGTTAACAGTTCGCAATATGATTACTGTTTCAAATTTACAGGAGCAGCCGATAATAAAACGGCTGATATAGTGGTGGATTTTAGTGCCGATGCTAAAGCCTATACTCACAAGGTTACTGTTAAGTAATAAAATTATATGTTGTGCACCTGCGGTTATAAGGAGGTGCACAACAATAAAACATTTAACTATAGTTTATGAAGATCATAACTCACAATATAAAACGGGTAGTATTGGCTGGCATGGTTCCGTTGATGCTTACCTCGTGTTTTAAGGATAAACCCTTTCCGCTTTATGGCAACAAGCCAACTGTTACGGTAGAATATAAGTTTGCGGCCACCGCCGATTCTTTACAGGATAAGATTTATAGCAGCTATTTATCGGCCAACGGAAATTATTTTATTCAGAATAATGCGGGAAACACCAATTACAATTATTGGCCACAAGCGCATACGCTTGATATTTTTACCGATGCTTTTTTACGAACTAAAAATGAGGTTTATAAGCAACGCATGAAGTCATTACTAAACGGTACGCGCGCCACCAACGGTAATAAATATCAAAACGAATACTACGATGATATGGAATGGCTGGCCCTGGCAAGTCTGCGTGCTTATGAAGCCACGAGTGACAATGATTACCTGGATGCTGCCAACACCTTATGGACGGATATAAAAACCGGCAAGAATGATAACCAGGGTGGGGGAATAGCCTGGCGCAAATCGCAACTTGATTATAAAAATACGCCAGCCAATGCACCGGCTATTATATTTGCCTGCCGCCTGTATCGCTTAAAAAACAATGCCGCCGATCTTACATTAGCCAAAGAACTTTACACATGGCTAAAGGCAACATTGGTTGATCCGGCAAGCGGCATCATCTGGGATGGAATAAATGGTAACCATGACGGGCAGATCAGCAAGAATAAATTTACCTATAACCAGGGAGTTTATATGGGCGCTGCTTTGGAGCTTTATAAGGCAACCAATAATGCCGATTACCTGGCCGATGCGGTACGCAATGCTACAGCTACTATAAATGACACCGATATCTCTCCAGGTGGATTGTTGAAATCAGAAGGGCAGGGCGATGGAGGCTTGTTTAAAGGGATTTTGGTTAGATACCTTACCTTGTTGATCCAGGAATCCGCGGTAGGTGCCACAGATCGTGATGCCTATGTTAAGTTTTTGAAATATAACGCGCAAACCTTGTATACAAAAGGCATCAGTCGCCCGGCGCTTTTTGTGAGTCCCGACTGGAAGAGCCAGCCATCTGCAACTACCGATCTGACTACTCAATTGAGTGGCGTAATGATGATAGAAGCCGCCGCCGTATTAAAGGCCGATGGTAAGTTTTAAATTTGAAATGTCTTCCGGGCATTAATCCCCGGAAGACATTTTTACCGATCCTATCCATACCTATGAAAAACATTATATCAGCCATATCTTTTTGCCTGGCAATAGTTTTAAATGCTACCGCCCAAACTACTGCCGATTATAAAAGCCGGATTGCCATCATCAATAAAAATATTTATGATAAGTTTTATGATAAAAAGGCAAACCTGTATTTTGAAACAAATGATCCGGTAACCAATAAGGGTAATCATTCGTTCCTGTGGCCATTGTGTGCCCTGGTTCAGGCTGCTAACGAAATGGAGGCCGGCCACCCATCAAAAACATACATAGCCCCGGTTATGAAAGCTATTGATCAGTATTACTCAGCCAAACCGCCGGTACCAGGCTACCAGGCTATGGTGGTAAAGGAAAAAGTGGATTCCCGTTTTTATGATGATAACGAGTGGGTGGCCATTGCTTTGATGGATGCTTATGCCCGTAACCATAAAAAGGAATACCTTCGTACTTCCGAAATGATATACCGTTTCCTGCTATCGGGCTATGACATGGTTGGCGGCGGCGGTTTTTACTGGGTTGAAGGGAATAAAAAGGGAAAGAACACCTGTTCAAATGGTCCGGCTATTCTTGTTGCCCTGCAGCTTTACCAGGCAACCCATAAAAAGGCCTACCTGGATACTGCCATTGTAACTTACAACTGGACAAAGCAACATCTGTTATCGCCCAAGGGCATTTATTATGATGCGATAAGAGTACCATCGATGAAAGTTGATTCGGCTTATTATACGTATAATGCGGGTACTATGCTGCAGTCGGGTGTGATATTGTACAATATCACTAAAGAAAAAAACTATTTAGATGACGCTCAAAACGTAGCCAAAGCCGCCGAAAAGCATTTTTATAAAAACGGCAGATTACCCGGTAACTATTGGTTTAACGCAGTATTGCTTCGCGGATATATTGAGTTGTATAAGGTTGATAAAAACAAGGCTCAATTAAAATTCCTTGTAGATGATGCCAACCGCACCTGGACCGAAGAAAAAGACGAGCAAAATCTTTTAGGTCCTAAAAAAGTAAAAACATTAATTGACCAGGCTGCCATGCTTGAGATCTATTCAAGGCTGGATAACCTGAAGTTGGATTAGCAGGTAAGGACATGTTTATTTTTTATCGGAAAATGAACATGTCTTAATTTTATGTCCATTTTATGTTTTTCAGGATTTTCTATTGTCTTTCAGTTCCCGTACTTCCTGTTGCAATATGGCCACTTCACCCTCGAGGACTTTCAGTCTTATCTCGTTGACGCGGTTTTGAGTTTCCTGGGTTGCTCGTACATCTTTTATATCGCCTTTTAGCTGGAAATAGGTTGTCATAACCGATACAACAATACTTATTGTACTAATGATAGTTACCGTGATGTTCTTAAGGGTAATGCCCCTTATTTCGTGTTGTTCAAGCGTTGTCATAGCTGTTTAAATAAATTAATTTCTTTTGCCCTGCGTTTTGTTAAAGTATCGCAAACCACTTTTTTGCCGGTAAGCGGATCTGTGATCTTATTCCAGGCCGAAAAGCATTCGGCAGCGGCTGCATAATTTTTGAGGTTGAGTTTTTTTAACAGGGTTGATTGTTTTAGGGCCCCGGTACCTTCATTGTAAGTGAAGGAAACCAGCGCGTCGAACTGGTTTTGAGTAAGCGGCACATGCACAGATTTGTTTACGGCGTTTTCGTACTGCTCAAGCGTTTTACCAAAAAGCTCATCTGCCTGTGCTTTGGTAATTGGTTTGTCGGCTGCTTTTATAGCCTTGCCATCAGCATAACTGGTAGAACCGTATCCAATAGTCCATACACCGGCTACATCTTTGTATGGATGTAATACTAAACCTTCAAACGTTTTAATCAGTTTAGTTCCGTTATTGCTTAGTTTCATTGTTAATTGTATTACCAGGTTCGGATTGTTTTACTGCAAATTGGGCAACGGCAGCTATAGTGGTGCCAACGGTGGCCATTATGGCGGTAATTATTGGAGGTATAATTCCAATTCCGGTTAACGAAACCGAAAGGGTTACCAACCCAGCACCTAAAATCTGTGCTTTTTTAAAAAATAAGGGCGTATCACTGGTGATACGTTGCCAGAACGTGTATTTTTTTTCCATGATTGTTGATTTGTTTTGATGGTATGACCCTAGTATTCGGAGTAATCAACTATACCTTCGTTATATTGTTGATCTCGATGAAGGATTTTATTTAAACATTTCCTTAAGCCTCAAAAACCTTGCTTCAAAAAAGTGGTAAGAGAGGTAAGCAATTATAAAGAGAGCCGGAACATTCAAAAGCAACGAGTCAGCATACTTGAATGAGTTTCCCCAAGGCTGTTTATATAAAAATAGTTGTTGCCATATATAAATACTGTAAGATAACACGCCTAATCGAATCAACCATTTGTTTTTTAATAGCATACCTAAAAAATCATCCGAATTGATTATAGTCAGATAAATAACGAAGGCGATTATTGTAGAAAATATTATTGAAGTAACATAATCGCTATAAATAAAGCCTGTAATTCTGAATGCCATAGCAATTATTAATAATATAAAGCTTAAGTAATGATTTGATTTGATTTTAACCGTTGGCACAATTTCTTTAAACATTAATATTGAAAGTAATGAACCAATTAAAATTGACGCAGTTCCATTTTCAAAAAGATTGATTAATAAAAATGTAATTTTATGAATCAAATAATTACTATAAAAAATGCCAACGTTATGAAATCCTAAATACTGCAACAGCGGGACCGATATAATAACAAGAAAAATAAGCCGAACATAATTTTTAAAACTATAGACAAGGATAACAGGGAAAATAACATAAAATTGTTCCTCAACAGCTAAAGTCCAAAAGTGTCCGTTAAACCAGTTTTCCCTATAGTTTAAATGAAAATTCTTAACGTATAAAGCAGATGCAATGAATGAACCGGAGGACAGGTTAAGGCTAAGAAGATAATTAAGAAGTAATAGTACTGCTAAAAATAAATAAGCAACCGGCAAAATTCTTAATATCCTTCTGATATAAAATTTTTTCAAAGACACCTCCCCATTTTTAAGCTTTTCTTTAAGCAATAAGGACGTAATTAAAAAGCCGCTTAAAACAAAGAAAATCTCTACACCAACGTTGCCCAAATTAAATACAGTTAACGGCGTGCGTATAAAGGAATGACCAAATAAAACAGTTAATATCGCCACGCCTCTTAAGCCATCCAATACAGGAATGTATGATTTATTTAACGTTTCAGGAACTTTTATTTTATCGGAATTAAGCCAGTCTTTTACATTTAACTTCAATGATACAAAATTTTAGGCATTCTTAATTATTAGTCCTTACATAGATATCTTCAAATTCGTATCGATAAACTGTTTGACATTTATATATTGTATCATGTCAACTACACACAACCCATTCAGTTAAAGTCAAGCCATCCTCTCACCGATACTATGTAATTACATCTTATTTTATGAAATAAAAAAATGCTAAGGTGCAATCTCATCTTTATGTAAGTTGATGCTTTTTGAAAGTTTTAATGCAGGTTTCTCGATCAATACATAAAATAGATACGCAATTAAAATAGAAAAGGACAGGCAAGCAATAGCGATTATACCTGAATTTTTTAATGAAGAGCTTAACAATCTAATTATTATTAAGCTGGCGGGTATGTGAACAAGATAAAGGGAGTAAGAAATGTTACCTAAGAAACTTAGTATAGCAACCTTAGCATCCTTTTTGTAAAGAATTAAAAAAGCTACAGTCAAAGCAGGAACTACGCCACCTATAGTCGACTTTGCCAAAATTATATAAGTGCTAAACAAAACAAACACGATCCAAAACCACCTTCGATTTAACAAGTTAGTGTACGCCAAAAAAGCGATATAACCAAAAGCAAATTGATAAACATTGCCAATTATTATAMCTTTTACGGTATACTTAATGCACAAAGCACTAAGTAGTAAAATAATTAATATAGACAGCGAAATATGTAAACGACTTAATACTGGATAAAGCAAGCCAAGTATTATGTAAAATTGAAATTCTATCGAAAGTGTCCAGAAAATCCCACTATACCATTCCGCTGACTTTATAAATGGAACAAGATAGGTTAAATGTAAGAAAATGGATTTCAGATTAAGAGCAGAAAGGGGCAGGGGAATTAATATAAACAGTAAAACTATACAACACCAATACGGCGGGTCTACCCTAACACTTCTCTTAAGTATAAAACTAAAGAAGTCTTTTATTTGATATTTTTTTTTAAATAGTGAATAAGGCAAAATAAAACCGGAAATGACAAAGAAAATCACAACACCCTGTTGACCGTTAATAATTAAATAATCAAAAAAGGGATTGATTTGAAATCCGGTAGACATTTGTATGTGTACAAAACAAACACCTAATGCTGCAATAGCCCTAAGTAAAACGATACTGTTAATTTTTGTATTTTGTTCTGACATTTTGAACGCAATATAAAATTATAAAGCGATTTACAACCTGGTTTCTATTATCTCGAACGAATAAAATGGATAATCAATTAATTCAATGGCAAACCCTTGTATTTTGGTTACTTCATTTACAATCTTTTCCGCATCGTTTAGAGAAAATTCAACTGCCA
>NZ_JBFUKF010000112.1:0-14819 GCF_056400985.1 Mucilaginibacter sp. P4_G9
CCCTGGAAGTACTACAGGTAACAAAATAATATTGACCGCAACGCAAATCCAGCTGGCCGGTATTGCAACTGATACAGTAAGAGAACAAAATACAGGTAGCGAAAAAACAATCACCGGAACAGTAACAACGGATGAAAATAAAGCAGCAGAACTTAGCGCACGGATAGCAGGGCGGATACAACAATTATATACCAGGACTGTTGGCGAAAAAATAGCCGTCGGTCAGCCCGTATATGCTATTTACAGCGAGGATTTACAGGAAGCTGAAAAGGAATACCTGCTGGCCAGGCAACAGCAAAAGGTATTGCACAATCCGGATGTAGATTACAGGCAATTGATTGCCTCCGCAGAAAACAAGCTGCAATTATGGGGGCTGTCAAAAAGCCAGATCAATAGCCTGGCAACATCTGGAAAAGTATCAGCCACAACAACTATATTGAGCAGGATAGGCGGAGCCGTTAGTGACATAGCTGTACATGAGGGCGATTATGTAACAGAAGGAATGACCATTTTGAAAACACAGGCATTAAACAATTTATGGGTACAGGCCCAGATCTATGCCGGCGAAACCGGAAACTATAAGCAAAACGACCGGGTAAACATTACCTTTCCTGATTTGGGGGGCCACGTGATTAGCGGTAAGGTTGAATTTATCAACCCTGAACTATCGGATGCCTCGAAAGTTGATTTGGTGAGAATTAGCATTTCCAATGCACAGGGATTGATCCGGCCCGGCATGCTTGCCTATATTTCTGTCGCGAACGGTGATAACCGTTCATTAGCTGTACCAACATCGGCTGTTTTATCAAATGGCAAAGGCAGCAAAGTTTGGGTTAAAAATACCGATGGTAGCTTTTCGCCAAGAGCTATTAAATCAGGTTCAGGAAACCAAAGTTATGTACCTGTTCTTTCGGGGTTAAATGCCGGGGAGGTTGTGGTAACTAATGGCGCTTACCTGTTAAACAGCGAAGCTATCTTTAAAAATGGCAATGAACAAATGGAAGGAATGAAAATGTAATTGCCAACAGTATAAATAGTATTTATTGAAAACAACAAAACTGATTACCCGGTTACAATAATTAACATGATAGCAAAAAAGACAATGCTCAATTCCGTAATTACGTGTCCGAATTGCGGCTATCAAAAAGAAGAGGAAATGCCGGTCAATGCGTGTCAGTATTTTTATACCTGTGAGCAGTGTGAAGCTTATTTGAAACCACGCCAGGGAGATTGTTGTGTTTTCTGTAGCTACGGATCGGTTAAATGCCCGCCTGTTCAGCTGGGAAATTCGTGCTGCAGCTAAACCTTCAGTAATTAATTACCTCCCCTCGTTAATCATGTATTCGGTAAAAGATAATCCCTGTAGCCAATAACTATTTTTTATAGATATAAATATGATTATTGTGTTATTGCTATTTCACACAATATCTTTGAGCCAAAATACCCGCTTGTAAATCATGAAATGGATAACCCGTGAACACCCTAAAATTGACCGCATCGCCTGCCCCTGGCTGATTAAACGGTTTATTGATACGGAAGCGGAGATTATCTATGTTCCCTTTGACCAGGTGATTATAAAGGCGAAAGAATTAAATGCTGTGCCGTTTGATCTGCCGGGCGTAGAATACAGCCATTACGAAGATCATTGCACTTTTGATTATTTTCTCAAAAAACATCAACTTAAAGATGTGGCTTTAGACCGGATGGCGGCAATCATCCGGGGGGCGGATACAGACCGGCACGATTTTGCACCACAGGCGGCAGGTTTATCGGCAATATTTATGGGTTTGTCCAAAAACATCACCGACGACTATGAACTATTGGAATTGGGCATGAAAGTGTATGACGGGCTTTACACCTGGGCCAAATACCTGCACCAACAAAAGCATACAAAGGCGCCGGTAGAAGGGCTTTTACTGGAGGTGTATCATAAGTACCTGAAAGAGGGGCATTCAAAAAAAGCACCCGAATGGACCAGGGAATTAAAAGAAATGATACAGGATCAGTTAGATACCAATTTAACGCTAAGCCTGCAACAGGCATCTGATGAACTGGAGATTAACCCCGCTTACTTATCAAGGGAGTTTTCAAAATACTTTGAGAACCTGTCTTTTGGAGAATACATCCGCAAAATGCGTATCGAAAAAGCGACGCACCTGATGGAGACTTCACAATATTCTCTAACTGAGATTGCTTACCTTACAGGTTTTTCCGATCAAAGCCATTTTACACGGATCTTTAAAAAACAAACCGGGATATTACCCACTGTATACAAAAAAAACATCCTAAAAAAGTAAAACGGATACCAAAAGTTAAATCCGTACTATTCCTGGCACAAATGTTTAGTTAGTATTGCATAAGCATCGCAATATCAACATGGAAACACAAAAATTCAGCCGCCGGCAAGCCCTGCAGGCTTCAGCCGTATTAGGAACAGCCTTGCTGTTACCTATTAATAAACTACAAGCCACTCCAATTGCCCTGGGCAAAACACCTGCCTTAACGGCCGAAGAAATGGCCGCAATTGACAGTGCTTTAGGCAAGAAAGGCAGTTACAAAGAAGCGGAGGCCGTTTATACCACCCCATTACCCAGAAACGACCTGAAAATGAAAATTAAAGGCGAGCCGGTGCCTATTCCTTTTGGTTTTGGCGGCTGGGTGTCGTTCAAAAAAACGGTTGATGGTAAATCGGCCATGGTGATGAGTGATACGGTATTACAAATGGAAGAAGTCAATCCTTTGATCTCTGCTGCCCATGCAAATGGGCTGGAGATAGCTGCCATCCATAACCACTTCTTTTACGAGGAACCACGCATATTTTATATGCACATTCACGGTATAGGTACAGTAGCCGAGCTGGCTAAGAAATATGCAGATACGATTAAAGACAGCAAACTTTTCCCCGCTAATCAACCGGCCACTTCCGCGCCGCCTGCAGTTACCGGGAAAGAAAACTTTGATTTGCCTGCGCTGGACGCCATCGTAAAGTATACAGGGACGGTGAACGGCCCCACCTATAAATACACGGTTGGCAGAAGCGATCTGAAAGTGTTAGCTATGGGTGTGGAAATGACCACCAATATCGGCCTGAACAGTTGGGCGTCTTTTGCAGGGAAACAGGATGATGCCCATATAGCTGGTGACATAGCGATGCTGCAAAGTGAAGTGAATGGAGTTATTAAAACCTTACGTGCGCATAACCTGGAAGTTGTGGCGGTACACAACCATATGCTGGGTGATGATCCGCACATGATTTTCCTGCATTATTATGGTCGTGGCAATGCAGCAACTTTGGCACAGGGATTCCGGGCTGCATTAGATGTTTTAGGTCAAAAATCAGATAAATCTATGGGCGGTATGAAAATGTAAACCTGACTGTTAAACTTTTAGCTTATGAAATGGATCACCCGTGAACGGCCAAAAATTGACCGTATTGCCTGTCCCTGGCTGATAAAAAACTTTGTTGACCCCAGCGCTGAATTTATTTTCGTGCCTAAAGAGGATGTGTTTGAAAAAGCAAAATTTTTAAATGCGATACCCTATGACATTGCGGGGGCAGAATATACGCACGAAGGTGAACGCTGCACATTTGATTATATCATCAAAAAACACAACCTAACCGATCCGGCTATCTTACAGATCGCGGAGATTGTAAGGGGTGCAGACACAGATAGGTTTAACCTGGCGCAGCAGGCAGCTGGTCTTTGGGCTATTTCTGCAGGGTTATCTTATAATTTCAAAGATGACCATGAACAATTGGCCATCGGATTAATTATTTATGATGCCCTGTATAGCTGGGCAAAATATGTACAGGAAGAAAAACACACATGGAAGAACAATTAAACAAATACAAACCTGCCTATTCTTTGCTGGATATTACTAAATATTACCTGAAACTTGGCACCTGGGGTTTTGGCGGCCCGGTGGCTTTAGTTGGCTATATGCACCGCGACCTGGTTGAAAACAAAGGGTGGCTAACTGAAGAAGAATATAAGGAAGGGTTGGCACTGGCCCAGCTGGCCCCCGGCCCCTTAGCTGCCCAGTTAGGTATTTATATTGGGTTTGTGCATTACGGGCTTATTGGGGCAACATTAACCGGACTGGCTTTTGTATTGCCTTCTTTTATCATGGTGGTTTTATTAGGCATGGCTTACCAGCTTTTCGGGGGCTTAGCCTGGATGCAGGCGGTATTTTATGGAGTAGGCGCTGCAGTTATCGGTATTATTGCGATGAGCGCTTATAAACTGACTGTAAAATCCATCAGCAAGCTGGAGATAACAGCCATAAAATCCAAATGGTTATTATGGCTGTTTTATATTGCGGGGATTGTTATAACAGTTATTACGGAAAGAGAAGAAATAATACTATTCCTGGCCTGTGGTATTTTGTACATGCTGATCAAAGCTCCGCCACAATGGATCAAAAAACCTGCGGTATTACCCGCCGGGATTTTAATCAGTACCGGGTTCTGGAAATACGATGGCAAAACATTGCAGGAGATTGCCTGGTTCTTTGCCAAAGCAGGGGCCTTTGTATTCGGCAGCGGGCTTGCTATCGTGCCTTTTTTGCATGGCGGGGTAGTTAAAGAATTTGGCTGGTTAACAGAGCATCAATTTGTGGATGCTGTGGCTGTGGCAATGATCACACCGGGGCCTGTTGTAATTACTGTAGGATTCATAGGATATTTAGTCGCCGGTTTTCCGGGTGCTGCCGTAGCTGCCTTAGCCACTTTCCTGCCATGTTATTTATTCACCGTAGCGCTGGCGCCCTCATTTAAAAAAATTGCCAAAAATGCCAGCATTAAAGCTTTTGTAGACGGAATAACCGCATCAGTTATCGGGGCTTTGGTTGGCTCTGTTATTATAATTGGATTACGTTCTATTGTGGATGCCCCTACTGCATTGATTGCAATAGCCGCGGTATCAGCCTTAGTATATGTTAAAAAAATGCAGGAACCCTATATCATCGGCATCGCAGCGATAATTGGCGTATTGATTAAAACCTTATAACTATTGTATGACAGATATATTCTGAAACTGCGCCGATGGTCACCATAAAAATAATATTACTCCTGAATGGAGATGCCAGCAAATGTTTCAATTAAACCAAAGCCTGATTACTAATCCCGTAACCGTACCGCCTGCGCGTAAGCCCCGGCAGCAAGTACTGATGGCTTATCGGCTTTTGAAAGATCACCGCCATCTATCTTGATATTATGGCTTTCCTTACCTTCTACCTGTAACACATTTGCCACGGGAGTTAGCACACGCAGGGCACTTATTAAAACATCACGTGTGTTAATGAAACGCAATAACGATTCGGCATCTTTTTGTCCCTGTGCGCTTAAGCCGTTCACGGCAACGTCTTCTACGTTATCCAGGATCAAAGCCGGTCGCATATCCGGGCTGGCCATTGTTAACCGGATATTGTGAAGCGTTAATCCACGCACATTGCGTGCATAT
The DNA here is from genome assembly GCF_056400985.1 of Mucilaginibacter sp. P4_G9. Lineage (NCBI taxonomy): Bacteria > Pseudomonadati > Bacteroidota > Sphingobacteriia > Sphingobacteriales > Sphingobacteriaceae > Mucilaginibacter > Mucilaginibacter sp. P4_G9. Next base: position 5,463 of record NZ_JBFUKF010000112.1, read on the forward strand.
ATTCCGTAGGCCGGCGGAATACCGATCTGGTAATATTCTCCCGCAATTTTTGGAACATCCCTTACCGCTGCGTGCTCAACTGTGCCACCACCCGGAAAAGTAATATGTACATCATTAAAGGAAATGTTCTCTAAAAATCCCTTATCCACACCATTCAGTACAACGCATGAAAATATCTCACCCGGGTTATACTTGCTCGCGAACTCCGCATCGCGAAGCGGAACTGGTTTTACTACTGTGGCGTGAATATTATTAAAAGAAATGTTCCGGATAATTCCGGGAGTAGCAATTTCTTTGTTCTCGCTTGATGACCGCACATTACCCAGGCCTATAGAAATGGGTCCTGTTACATCCTTCATCACCAGGTTTGAAAACGAAATGTTTTCAAACCTTGATCCGGGCGAGCAACGCATTTTTATAGGGCATCCATAGGTTTCATAAATAAGACAATTAGAAACGGTGATATTTTCGGCCTCGCCGCCTCCAAAACGGAACACCGACCATCGGGTGCTAAAGGAGCAATCGGATATGGTTACAAACTTACAACTGCCAAATAAAGCGCAGGCATCATCCTGGCACTGTACATCGCAGTTACTAACATGCACATAGGTACTGCCAATAAAATGAAAGCCATCGTTATTATGCACCACCTTACCGCGAATATATAACCCTTCGAGTTTTACATAAGAGCAAAGACAAACCCGCACCGAATGATAAGCACTGTTAATGAGCGAAATATCACGAACAGTTAGGTTTTTACATTGATAAAAAAGTAAATGGTATGGGCGATGATTACCTGTAATCCCAGCCGGAGGTAACACGCCCTTGGTATCACTGCGAAATTGCGCGCCCTGCCCGTCAATAATACCATTGCCTTCAATTGTAATATTATCGGCATTGACAGCAAATATCAGCCCCACATTCCCATCGTTCATTGTCCACCCGCTGTCAAGTGGAATAACGTCACTGGCGTGGTACTGTTTGCCATCGGCGCTGCCTAACAGTTTCCCTTGTGCAACTATGTGCAGTGTAACATTACTTTTTAACTCAATGGTTCCAATAACAAATACACCCGCGGGTACCAAAACCGTACCACCATGGTCTTTATTACAGGTATCAATTGCTAATTGCACAGCTGCTGTATCCAGTGTTTTTCCGTCGCCTTTTGCTCCAAAATCACGGATGTTGTAAATGCGTGCACCTGTATCGTTGCCCGTTTTTTCTATTGAACTTGAATGCTCAGAACCAAACGCGTTTGATGTAAAAGCCATTAAGCCTGTACCTATAGATACCTTACCCATTGCTCCCAGCCAATTGCGACGGGATACTGTTTTATCATCCGGATTTATCATCAGTTACTCAATTTTAGTTTGTTAAAACAACCCATCGCGACAGTAAAAACCGGCCGCAATGGGAGTTAAAGTGGTTAGTATTATTTAGTTTGATAGAAAAGTACCCTGTCAATTACCTGTATGGCGCCGTTTACGGGCAAAATATTGCTTGTTCGTACACTTACATAACCCACAGAATTTGAGAAATCATTTAACCGCATGGTAAAATTCTGATCGTCGTTAACACGCAGTGTCATCACCGATGTGGGATTTAACGGATCATAATTTAATGGCTGAAGCGTAGTGGCAATCACATTGCCGGGCGTTAAATTATTAAATGAGTATGCTCCCTGTACAATTAAATACAACAGGTAGTTTTTTACCTGCTCTTTAGGGTAATCGCTCCACTTTTTGCCCGGCACACCATTTACCAGGTATTTCCCCCAATAACAATCAGCAGTTATAGTGGGTACTTTATTTACTACGGTTGTTCTGAAAATGGCATCGTTATGCAATAGTATAAATGTACAATTGGTTTTAATATACAGGTTTGTATCTATCCCCGAATACTCAATAGCCTGCCGCATCAGTTTAAAAATGGTATCCTTACCAGCAAAGTTGTAACTGCGGTCCTTAATATATTGCCAGGTGGTTTTATCAATATGCGGATCAAGCACATAGGGATGATAATCAGCATTTTCCTGTAATTTTAATCCAGCCAGATTACAGCCGGCCATGCTTATTACAAGGCCTGCAAAAGCAAACCATAAACATGTTTGTTTTATCTTTTTCATTTTGATATTTTTTTTAAAATGCTATCTGATTGATTAATAAGGTGGATTTTGAGTTAGTTTGGTATTGGCGTTTAATACGTTTTGATTGATGGGCCAGAATACCTTTCTTGGGTCGCCAAAACCGGTAGAAGGAAACCCTTTTAACAGTTGCCTGGTCCTGATCACCGGGTCCATCGTGCTGATGACGATGTCATTCCTCTGCAAATCAAACCAGCGTTTAGCTTCGCAGAAAAACTCCAGCTGTCTTTCCCGCAAGATTCCGTTTGTATTAACAGGACTGCCATAAAGCATAGCATCCGCATTAGCAAAATCACTTGCCTGGTAAGCTGGCAAGCCTGCCCGGGTATGTACCTTATTCAGGTAAAGCAGCGCATTAGCCAGGTCACCTGTTCTGTTTAATGCCTCGGCCCGTAAAAGGTAAATATCAGCCAGGCGATATAGTGGAAAATACAGATTTGCCTGTGGGGAGGTAGGATAAATCTGGTTACCGTTCTTATCCAGGTTCGGCGCATAATACTTCAATATTTTATCGTGATTGTTTACCTTAAAATCAATACTTTGAGCGCCCCTGATATCAGCTGTTGTTGTGGTATAGTATGCCCACAACGGAGGATCGACGGCAAAATCACTATTGGTATCACCGGCCCCTATCTCCTGCGAGGTTTTATTGCCGCCATCAACCGTAAAATCCCAGTTTAAACTCCAGATGTTCTCTTTGGTATTTGTTGGGGCGATAAAGTTATTTTTCCAGTTAGCAGTAGTTTCCAGGCTATAGCGGTTTAGCTTGAATAGGTTGTCGCACCACAACAAAGCATTGGTATAATCATGGTTGTACATGTAAACATCCATTAACATGGCTGCAATACCGCCTGAATTTAAATTCCATACTACCGCGGCTGTATGGTCAGACAGGTCATAGGCCTTAAGCAGATCGGGCAGGATAACATTTTTTACAATATCTGCCGCGGGTGTTACACCCTTGTAAGGATCTGTATTCAGATCTTCATAAGGCTCTGTCCATACAGGTACATTTCCCCAAAGCCTTATAAGCCAGAAATAACAATATGCCCTTATTCCCAAAGCTTGCGCCTGCAGGTCTTTTGACAAAACAGGATTAATACCCTCAATAGCCGGAATATATTTTATGGCAAAATTAGCCCGGCCTATCGTGGCGTATATCAGCGTCCAATCGGCCCCGGTGGTGGTAGGCGTTAATACGTTTATTGCCAGGGGCAGGCCATCATTATAGGTAGGGTGAAAAGTAAGATTATCGCTCCGGCCATCGCCCCAATAAATATACTGGGTGTTAAACATATCCTGAATACCATCATATATCCCGGCTATACCTGCCTTGGCATCATCAGATGTTTTCCAAAATTTACTACTCGCCAGCTGACTTTTTGGAGGCTGGTCCAACAGCTTTTTACAGCTAAACAACGAAATGGAGAGCATCAAAAAAGCAACATTTAATATTTTTTTCATGATTAAATTCATTAGAAATTAACATTTATTCCAAAACCACATTCGCGCCTGCGCGGATAACGGCCACTATCATTCCCCGGTGTTAAGGCCGAGCTTGAAGAAAATTCAGGGTCGTACCAGGAGTAGTTTGTCCAGGTGAGCAGGTTTGCGCCATACATATAAGCCCCAATATTTTTCAGTTTAATGCGCGAGGCTATTTTTGCCGGCAGGTTGTAGGTGAACTTTGCATAACTAAGCCTGATGAACGAAGTATTTTCCAGGAACCTGGTTTGCGTGCCCGGAAAATTCGCAGTTGAGTTTTTGCGGCCCATGTAGGGTATATTTGTAATATCCCCCTGCTGTTTCCATGAATTATAAGTGGTATTATTATCGGCAACAATGCCCGATGTAGCCAGGTTATTTAATGTTTGCCTTGGACTATCATAGGCTTCGCCGCCCCAGGTAGTATTAAGTGTAAACGATAAACTAAATTGTTTATAAGTAAATGTGTTAATGATGGCTCCATAAAATGACGGCTGTGCATTGCCAATTATCTGCCGGTCATTAGCATCAATCACACTATCCTTTTTAACATTGTCAAATATCATATCGCCGCCCAGCAGTAACGCGCCTCCGGCGTACATATGGTGCACGGTACCTGTATAAGTGTTACCATTCAGCACATAGCCCGAAGCAGTTTTACCATCGGAAGAAACGCCTACCGGGGTCAGCCTGTTCCAGTTACCGTCATAAGCATTTGATGCATCGTACTGGTAAACCCCCTGTCCCTTATATCCATAAAAATCGCCGATCTTTCCACCCTCCTGAACCAGGTAGGTAGCGCCTCCCGAGGTAGCCAAAAATGATTGATGATTATAAAGGCTCTTGACCTTATTGCGCTCAACAGATAAGGTGGCATTAATATTCCAGGTGAATTTTTTACTGGCAACAGGCGTTGCGTTCACAGAAAACTCCCATCGTTTATTGGTAACATCGCCAACATTTACATATACAGTGGTAAAGCCCGTCTCCACGGGGATATTGCGCTGATAAAGCAGGTTTTTAGTTATCTTTTGATAATAATCGGCGGTTATATTCAGGCGGGAATTAAAGAATTGCAGATCCAGCCCCAGGCCTTTCTGAATATTGCTTTCCCACTTTAATTGCGAGTTTCCGAACTGGTTACTTAAAACCACCCCATTTACCGCATTGTAAAAGGACGATCCAAAAGTATAGATCAACAAATTGGAATTGGCCGGGATACGGTCGTTACCCACCTGCCCATAATTTACTCTCAACTTGGCATCGACCAGGAATTTTTTTGACCAGTCCATGAACGATTCGTCGGAGAAACGCCAGGCGGCCGATGAGCCATAAAAATTACCGAATTGATTGGATGAACCAAATTTTGATGAACCGTCCCTGCGGTAAACCGCACTAAATATATACCGGCTTTTATAGTTGTAACCTACGCGGGTGTAAAATGATTCGCGGCTGGTTGACCCGGCATCGGTACCAGTATTGGTTTGGTCAATAATACCATACACATTTGAAGTGTAGATAGTTTCGTTGGCAGAGTTTGACCCGGCTATTTTAAAACTATTGTTCTGCGTTTTTTCGGCACTTACCCCTGCTACAGCAGATATGGAATGATTTTGGCCGAATGTTTTATTATAATTTAAAAATCCCTGGTATGCCCAGTTGGTGTTAAGGGCAAAGCTTTCTCTCCCCGAATTAACTGTGGGGCTGGCGCTGCTCAATAGTTTAGGGTCAAAGAAAACATTGTGTGGCGTTGATAAACCAAAATCAAAGTTATTGGTTAAACGCAAATCTTTACTAATGGCATAATCTACCTGGTTAAACAAATCGCCGGTATACGTACTGGTAACATTAACCTCGAGCAAGGCTACCGATAACTGGTTGCGGCGCCCGCTAATGTAACCGGTTAAGGTACCATCTGGATAATACAAAGCTAAATTTGACGGCCGCTGAAATGCCTGATTAATGGTGTTACCCTCATTAATATTATTGTTGGTATTATAACCAAAGGATAAACGGTTGCTGTATTTAAACCTTGGCGATACCTGGTAATCCAAGTTAAAACGGGCCTGCAGTGTTTTTGAGTAGCTGTTAACTATCAAACCTTCATCATTAATATACCTTATACTTGAATAATATTGCACACTTTTTTCGCCTCCGCTAACACCAAAATCAAGAATATCTCTTTTGGCTGTTTGGGTAATTACGCTCTGGTTATCATTGTCTGAGTTAAAAACCACATTTAATGAATCGTTTGTGGTAGTTGGTTTATCGGGACTGTTACCGTTATATAAATTTCTTTCAACACGCAGATCCTTTGAATTTGGCTGCTCCAACTTGTGGGCCATTACACCAAAAATGCGGGCATATTGAGCGTTAATAAGCGGCTTACCGGCCTGCCCCCGTTTAGTGGTTATTAATATAACACCATTGGCTGCCTGTGAACCATAAATAGCTGCTGACGCGGCATCTTTTAATACTTCAATAGATTGTATGTCGTTAGGGTTCACATTATCCGCGCTTTGGCTTAAAATACCATCAATTACAAACAGCGGTGAGTTACCCGCACTTGAAAAGGTTGATCCGCCGCGTATTTGGATGGAGCCGGTTGCGCCAGGCTCACCCGAATCGTTTATTACCAGCACACCCGATGCCTGTGACTGTAAAGCATCAATCAGGTTGATAGGATGGCGTTCCTCAATCTGTTTGGCAGTAACCGTTGATATAGCCCCGGTTAAATCGCGCTTTACTACCGATTGGCCATAACCGGTTACCACTACCTCGTTTAGGTCGGTAGCTGATTCCTTTAGGATCACATTAATGGTTCTGCGGTCGCCAACCGTTACTTCAGTTGAAACAAAGCCGATAAACGAAAACATCAACACGGCGTTGTTATCCGGCACATTGATTGTAAATTTCCCGTCAGGATCAGTTATAACCCCTGTTTGCGCGCCCTTTATTCTTATGCTTACACCAGGTAGCGGTCCACCTTTATTATCCGTTACCCGCCCGGTAACGGGTTGTAGAGGCGCCTGTAATCTTTTGTCAGAAATTATAACCAGGTTGTTACTACCCAGTTTATATATAAGATCTGTTTTAGTTAGTAATATGTCCATTACCTCGTTTATCGAGGCATTATTAAGGTTTACATTACCAATATGCTTTGCATTTAAGGCATCATCATTATAAACAAAACGGTAACTGCTTGTTTTTTCAATTTCTGTAAGCGCTTTTTTTATGGAAACATCGTGAAGGTTAATATTAACTTTATCCTGCGCGTAGCCTTTTGCAAAAACCTGAAATGCAGATATAATTATCAGGATTAGGATACACTTTGTCATGAGTAATATTTTTAATAGGCATTGCAACCGCATATTACTTATGCGGCAAGCATTTTTTTTCATAATTTAGTATTTAGGTTACTTTAATTATTGGTTTAAGAAGACTCGTAGTTGTGGTACCAATCATTGCGGGGAATGCGACAACATTCTCCGCTTTTTTGGTTTAATAATTTTATGGTTCAAATTTCATCATACGCATATTTTTAGGTTAAACATTCCGGGTTAGTAAATAACCACCTCTTTATTATCTATCAAAAAGTTAAAATTGCTGGTTGCCCTAAGCGCCTCCAAAGCTGTACTTAGCGACTCTGTTGCAAATTTTCCGCTAAATCTTTTCTCCTTTAACTGAGCATTTTTAAATGAAATGGAAACACCATACCATCTTTCCATTTTTTTTGCTACGTCATCAAAATATTCATTATCAAATACCAGTTTATTTTCCAGCCATTGCGCTTCTGATGGCAAAGAATCGGTTTTTGTGGTATGCAGGGTACTTAGGGTAATAAGGGCATCGCCTTCATTGCTATGAGACCCTTTTTTGTTAAGAATGGTTAATTTTTCGGAGGGTTTTAATATAATCCTGTGATCGGGTCCCGAAGTTGTGGTTAATTCTATTCTTCCCCGGATCAGTGATGTTTCAGAAACATTATCATTTGCATAAGAACGAACATTAAAGGCAGTGCCCAGTACTTTTATACGCATTGTAGCAGTATTTACAATAAACGGATGTTCAGCATCCTTCACAACGTCAAAAAAAGCTTCGCCGGTTAAGCGTATTTCCCTGTATTTGCTGCCGTAATTTGTTTTATAAAAAATTTCGCTGCCGGCATTAAGCCAAACCTTAGTACCATCAGGCAATACAATCTTGCTGACATTTGCTCTCGCCGCTGTAATTTGATAGTTTTTAACATTATAACTACCGGAGTAATTTTTCCAATATAAAAAAGACAGCAGCCCAAAAACCAAAACGGCCGCTGCCATAAGCGCCGGAATAAATCTTAGCTTCATAGTGCCAACTGGCAGGTCTGCCTGGTTCGCAGGGCCTTGAAAAGTATCAGCCTGGGTATCATCAGCTTCGAGTCTACTTTCGAGCTTGTCCCATTTTTGCTGAAGTTTATAAGGAATAAAACGTGGCGGCTGATTGGGGTTTTGCCGCCACATGGCCTCCAATATCTGAATGGAATAAACATCGGCCCAGGGCTGCTTTAGCAACTGATGTAGCTGATGAAGCTCTTCGGGGGTAGCCTCATTATTAAGTTTTTTTCCTACAAGTGTCCAAATAGTGTCCTGATCCATTTTTTTGCTTCAGTAACAAGGACAGGAGAAAATGAAAACACCCCAGTGAAAAAATGAAATTAATTTGAGGACGCTTTTTTTATTGTTCTTTTATGGTGATCTGGTGAGGCAGAAATTGCAGCGGCTATTCTTTTCAGTGCGTTATTCATGTGATATTCAACGGTTTTAACAGAGATATTTAATATCTCAGCCACCTTCCGGTATTTGAGACTATCCTCTTTAACAAGTTTAAATACTATTTTGCATTCATCAGGTAACCCTTGTATGGTGTAATTAATAATTTTTGCAAGTTCATCTGTAATTAACACATCCTCAACAGAACCGCTCATATCCTTAAGCTCAAAACTAACAGATTCTATATCAACGCAGGTTATGCGATTTGTTAAATTATAATTGATAGCCCTGTTTTTAACGGCTACATATAAATAAACCGTTAAATTATCCACCCCAGTTAATCTGGCCCGGTTTGACCATATTTTCACAAATACGTCATCCACAATCTCCTCTCCCACCTCTGTCAATCTCACAAAGGAGCAGGCTAATTTTAACAGTCTTTCGTAATATAAAAAATAAATCTTTTTAAAGGATGCCAGATCATTATCATGCGCAACTTTTAATAACAGATCTTTAATGTCAATATTTAACATCTTTCATTAGGTTTTGATATGCGCATTTGCGGTGGAGAAATGCTTATAATTAGTTACGCTAAATTTAGTGGAGAAAAACAAAGCAGAAGTAAACTATAATGTCTTATTACTAACCTGTTTTTACAATTTGCGCTATTGTGCAAGGCCTCGGGTTAACACCACGCAAAATAATCTCTTAGAAGCTGTTTAAATTTGATTTATTAAGTGTTCCATTTGAGTGCAGTGGAACACCCCGAACGCTTTGGAACGCATTGTGGCTGATTATCAACAACTTAAGCTTTTTTAAAACTAACAAAGAGCGGAACACTTATGCGACTGATAATCAACATTATAAACCCAAATATTAACTTGTGATTAAAATCAAGCTGACGGACTGTAGTTCGATATCTGAATTTATCTCGCGCAAAGACGCTAAGACGCAAAGTGATTTACTTCTTTTTTCTTTGTT
>NZ_JBFUKF010000113.1:0-14811 GCF_056400985.1 Mucilaginibacter sp. P4_G9
GTGCATATATTTGTCCTAATTGTTATTATCGATCTAACCAATTAGTTCTTTATGGTAAATAATGAGGTCAGTCAAMTAAAAAAAAGAGACAGCCATCGGCTTTCTCTTTTTTTGTTTTAATACCCTTTTATTTGTCAAATATTAAACATCGATTTTACATTTCAGGCGGCTTTAAGCTAACACCTCCTCCAGCACATCTCCCGAGCGGATGTTTCCAAAGCCCTCAATATGCAAGGCGTAATACTCCATCAATTTATGCACCAGGCACCGCCTTTCATCATTGCTGAATTTTAATTGCTCCATGTTTTCAAAACTGCATTGCAGCACCAGGCTAAAGTTTTGTGTATGCGGTGGCGAAAGGTACATCACACTATCGGGCTTGTATTTAGTAAACGTGCCGTTCTTCAGGTCGAAGTAATCAGCTTTGCCAATTAAAAACTTATCGGGGTAAAAACCAAGGTAACGGGTAAGCTGGGTTAAAAACAGCAAGTGAAAGTTGGCCACATTCCCGGTTTGATGATCGAGCCATTCGATGGCGTTAAACACAAAATCAAAAATATTTTCTTCGGCAGATTGCTGCTTTATGGCTTTATACAGTACTTCGTTCAAAAAAATAGCGATACAGCTTTTGATAACATCGTATGGAATAGTTTGCAGCACCGGCGCGTTTTTAAGTTCGGTTATGCGCTGTACGCTGCCGGTATTTTTATGATAAACAACCAGATCCAGCAAATGCAGGGGTTGCAGCATATTACGGCCTATTTTAGCTTTTGGCTTTTTAGCGCCGTTGATGATGTATGATTGCAGACCAAATTTTTCGGTGAAGATCTGAACGATCACGCTGCTTTCTCCATAGTCCGTTGCTTTAAATACGATGCCCCTGGTTTTATGCAGCATGGGTTATCAATAAAATTAGTTTGGGTAAAAATATAACGATGCCGGTGATAAGCGCAAATAAAGCGGCAATAACCACCGCGGCGGCGCAAACATCTTTTACATGGCCCGCCTTTTCATTATATCCTGGCGATACCAGGTCGGTAAGGATTTCAATCCCGGTATTTAAAAGCTCCGTTGTCAAAACAATGGCTATGCTCAGCATGATCCATTCCCATTCGGCGAATGAGATCTGTAGCAACATCCCCAAAACAATGGCAATAAAAGCCAAACCCAGGTGAATCCTGAAATTGGGCTGTGTTAATGAAGCGTACCTTAAACCTTTAAAAGCAAAGCCAAAACTGCTGATCAGTCTTTTCATGTATCAAAAATACGGGTTTTAGACGTTTTTCCCGCAAAGGCACCAATATGGGCAGGATTACCAATGCTTAACAAAGCATCTGATTAATAACAAACTTTATATCATTTATCTCATTTAAACTAAGCTTGCCTATGATGTCRCCAATCCTTACCCGGTCAACTGTTCGAATCTGATCTAACATGACAGAACCCTTTTCACCTTTTACTTCACATATTACCCTTGAAGGGTAAGGCTTAAGAGTATGTGTTAACGGGGCAATAATAATTGTTTTTATATACCTGTTCATTTCATCAGGAGACAATATAACGCATGGTCGGGTTTTATTAACCTCGCTGCCTACAGTTGGGTCAAGATTTATCCAATGGATGGAATACTGTTTTATTTCCATGTCCACTCATTGGTATCTTCATCCTCAAAAGTGTCCGGAATAATCAATTCATTGTCGCCTGTTTTCGCCATTTCCTGGAAAGCTTCTGCCCAGCCCTTTCGTTTATGCTCATTGGCAGGACTTATAACAATAGTATTGTCCTTTACTTCAATGTTTATTTCATTTTCAATGAAGCATTGTTTTAAAAAACTCTGTGGCAAAATTACCCCTTTAGAATTTCCTATGTTTCTGATATTAGATTGCATGCAATAAAGTTATAACAAATTATAACAAATTACAAGTATTGGAGATCTTTCTTTTGCAATTTTAGCTAAGGTTTTTTTAACATAAGATATCTATTGGTTGGGTAAAACCCTGTAAAATCTGAGTAGCCTTTTCATTTTCACAAAGTCAAATTGTTCAATCGGCAGATAGATCAAATTTCGTAGTTTAGCGGCGCCCTTAATTTACTGCGCATGTTCTGGAAAAATACAGCATCATTTATTCTTAAAAACAGGCTCTTCGTGCTGATAAGCGTTGTTGCGCTGAGTGTTTTTATGGGATATGAGGCATCCCGGGTAAAAATAACCTTTAACGGCGGCAAGGTACTTCCCGTTACCGATTCGGCTTATATCCGTTACAACCAGTTTAAAAAAATGTTTGGCCAGGATGCTTCGTCTATGGTGATCGGCATAAAATCAGGTAAGATATTTAACAAGGATGTATTTAACGACTGGTACCAGATAGGCAACAGTCTGAAACAGGTAAAAGGCATTAAGGCTGTAATTTCAGCAGCCAATGTTTACAACCTGCAAAAAGATACCACTCAACATCGTTTTGTTATAAAGCCGCTGGTTACCGGGGTATTGCAAAGCGCACAGGCGGTTGATAGCGTGAAGCAGCAACTGGCAAACCTGCCCTTTTATAAAGGCCTGGTTTTAAGCAACGATGGCAAATCAACCTTAATGGCCATTACTTTTGATGATAAGATCATCAATACACCCAACCGGGTACCTATCATCAATAAAATAAAAAAGCTGGGCGCGGCTTTTGAGCAAAAGCACGGCATAAAAGTACATTACTCCGGCCTGCCGCTCATCCGCACTGTGGTGGGCGACCTGGTGGCGCATGAGTTTTCGATGTTTCTTAGCCTATCGGTATTAATTACGGCGCTGATATTGTTGCTCTTTTTCCGTTCGTTTTTCCCGGTTATTTTCCCGGTGATCATCGTTGTTTTAGGTGTGGTTTGGAGCCTGGGCACATTGGTGCTCATGCACTACGAAATGACTATCCTTACGGGGATTATCCCGCCTCTTGTGGTAGTTATCGGGATTCCCAATACCATATTCATCCTCAATAAGTATTACCACGAGTTTGAACTGAGCGGCAATAAATTACAGGCACTTCACATAGCCATTGAAAAAGCGGGCATAACTACCTTTATAGCTAACGTTACCACTGCTATCGGCTTTGGCGTATTGTGTTTTACCAACAGCGAACTGCTAACCCAATTTGGTTTGGTTGCCTCCATAAGTATTATGGCCACCTTTGCATTGAGTCTGATCCTGGTGCCTATCATCTTTAGTTATTTACCATCGCCCAAACCGCAAAAAGCAGGCATTAAGGATAGTAAATTAATGAAACAACTACTCATTAGCCTGGATAATTTAGTGCACAACAAACGCAAAGTAGTTTATATAACTACCCTGGTGCTTGTAGTGATATCCGCCATCGGCATTACCAAAATAAATATCAATGGCTATGTTGTTGACGACTTGCCCCAGCACAATAATACCCTGGAAGATCTGAAGTTTTTTGAATCGAATTTTAACGGTGTACTTCCATTGGAAGTAAGTATTGATACCAAACGTAAAAACGGCGTAATGAACCAGGTTGTAATACGCAAGGTTGAGAAACTGGAACAACTCATATCATCCTACCCGGAGTTTAGCCGGTCGATATCACTGATCCAGGTTTTAAAATTCAGCACACAGGCTTTTTATGGCGGCAGCGCCGATTATTACCGCCTGCCCGATGGTTTGGAGCAAAATTTTATCCTCAACTATGCGGGCAACTCGGGCAAAGGCACCAGCGCACTCAACACCTATTTAGATAGCACCCACCAGGTAACAAGGGTTACTTTTGAAATGATTGACGCCGGGTCAAAAAAAATGAACAGGGTCCTGGCCAATCTGCAGCCACGTATCGACTCGATATTCAATCCCAAAAAATTCCATGTGGAACTTACAGGCAGCAGCATTATATTTATTAAGGGTACAAACTACCTGCTTACCAACCTTTACGAGAGCCTGGCCTGGGCCATTTTTTTAATCGCCGGGGTAATGTGGATCCTGTTCCGTGGTGTAAAAATGATAGCCATTTCTTTACTGCCAAACCTGGTGCCATTAATAATTACGGCAGGTATTATGGGCTTCTTTGGCATCCCGCTTAAACCATCAACCATCCTGATATTCAGTATAGCTATGGGGATCTCCAGCGATCAAACCATTTATTTCATTACCCGCTACCGGCACGAGCTGCGCAACAGCAACAAAAGGGTTTCTACAATTGTATCCGATACCATCCGCGAAACCGGGGTTAGCATGATATTTATAGCAACAGTACTTTTTTTTGGTTTTGGCGTGTTTGTGGTATCCAAATTTGGCGGCACGCAGGCATTGGGAATCCTTTTATCTATCACGCTGCTGGTAGCTATGATTAGTAACCTTACCTTGTTGCCGGCATTTTTATTGAGCCTTGAAAAAGGGACAGACAGGAAGAAACTGAAGGGGCCTGATATAGAAGAATAGAAGTCTCACCCTGCCCTCCCCTGAGGGAGAGGGTTCTGAAAAAAACAGCTGGCATGGAGACCTTTAAAGAAAACGGTTAATTAACAATATTCGATTCAATATCCTCTCCTTTGGAGAGGGTTTAAGTACGACTTATGGATCTTAAACTCAACAACAAAGTAGCCGTAGTACTTGCAGCAAGCAAGGGACTTGGCAAGGCAATTGCAATGGCGCTATCTGCCGAAGGGGCAAAGGTTATCATCGGCTCCCGCGATGAGGCAGAACTAACCAAAACAGCTAATGAGATAAAACGGCTTACCGGTAACCCGGTTGCGGCCATCCCTGTTGATGTTTCAAATGCCGGCGAGATAAATGCCTTTATAACTAAAGCCGCTGCTACATTCGGGCGGATTGACATTCTGCTGAATAACGCCGGCGGACCACCATTTGATAAGTTTGAGAACTTTGACGACGAGCAATGGCAAAAGGCTTTCGAGCTCAACCTGCTTAGCTTTGCCCGTTTAAGCAGGTTGGTATTACCACATATGCAAGAAACCGGGAGCGGACGCATCATTAACATCATCAGCGGCTCGGTAAAGGCTGTACTGGGCAACTCCGTACTGTCAACCAGTATGCGGATGGGCGTGGTTGGCATGGCCAAGCTAATGGCCGATGAGTTTGGGCCATACAATATCACTGTAAACAATGTGGCGCCGGGATTGATCCTCACCGATAGAATTAAGCATACTTTCCCTAAAGAGGTAGATCCGGAACAAGCAATAAAGGATAAAGCTAAAAGCATCCCGCTGGGACGCATCGGTAAACCAGAAGAACTGGCAGCGCTGGTTGCATTTTTAGCATCTGAACAGGCGGCTTATATTAGCGGGACAACTATTCAGGTTGATGGTGGAGCGAACAGGGCTATTTTTTAATTTCTGAACCGGAATTTATCGAAATAACAGAATTAAAAAATTAAATTCAGCCAAAAAACGTGGCTATTTACTTTCCTTCAAATAATCTATCAGTAAAGTAATAATACTCACTATACCGGCCATGGTTAACCCGGTGGCGCCGCCCTGCATAAGTACCTTCCATTTGGAATCCTGCAGCGCCGGAATAACCATTGACGTCGAAAACAGGATCACGGCTACCAGCAGCATTAGTATAGTACGCTTTACTTTATTATTTTTCACCCCTCTAAATTAAAAAAATCATTTATAAATTCCGTATTTTTGCAACCTCTTAAAAAAGAGGTGATAAAAGGTAGAATATATACATGTACAAAGAATATAAGCAGTTAAACTTATCGCAAACAGGCAAAGAGGTACTGGAGTTTTGGAAACAGAACAACATCTTTGAAAAAAGTATCAGCAGCCGCCCGGCGAGTAACCCTTACACTTTTTACGAAGGGCCGCCGAGCGCAAATGGCATGCCCGGTATTCACCACGTAATGGCGCGCTCTATAAAGGATATTTTTTGCCGCTATAAAACCCTAAAGGGATACCAGGTTAAACGCAAAGGCGGCTGGGATACCCATGGCCTGCCAATTGAACTGGCTGTTGAAAAAGCGTTAGGAATAACCAAGGACGATATTGGCAAAAAGATAACTGTTAAAGAATATAATGATGCCTGCCGCAAAGAGGTAATGCGCTATACCGACGTATGGAACGACCTGACCGAAAAAATGGGTTATTGGGTTGATTTGAATGATCCGTACGTCACCTACAAAAACGAATACATTGAAAGCCTTTGGTGGATACTGAAGCAGCTTTATGATAAAAACCTTTTGTACAAAGGATATACCGTACAGCCTTATTCGCCAAAATCGGGCACCGGATTAAGCTCCCACGAACTTAATCAGCCGGGCACCTATAAAATGGTGAAGGATACTACCATTGTTGCCCAGTTTAAAGTAAAACGCGATCAGGACTCTGCTTTTTTATTTGAAGGCGTAAATACCGACGTATTTATATTAGCCTGGACAACTACTCCATGGACCCTGCCCTCAAACTGCGCATTAGCAGTAGGAGAGAGCATCACTTACGCTAAAATAAGCTCTTTTAACCCTTATACCTACGAGCCAATTTGCGTTGTTTTAGCAAAGGACCTGGTTAAAAAATATTTTAAGGCCGAAGGTGAAACCGCATCTTTTGAAGACTACAAAGGCGGCGATAAAATCATTCCATGGAAATTACAGGCAGAGTGTAAAGGAAGCCGGCTATTGGGCATCCACTACGAACAACTGATGCCTTACGTAACCAATGATGACCTGGAGAAAAACGCCTTCCGTGTTATCCCTGCCGATTTTGTTACAACCGAAGATGGTACCGGCATAGTGCACACTGCATCTGTTTTTGGTGCGGATGACTTCCGGGCCTGTAAAGAGAACAACGTACCATCGGTAATGGTGAAGGACGAAAACGGCAAGGAAGTTCCACTTGTTGATAAGCAAGGCCGTTTTGTTAACGAGGTTACCGATTTTGCGGGTTACTACGTTAAAGAAGAATACTATAGTGATGCAGAACGCGCCGAACCCGGTTTTAAACCTACCGACGTACTGATCTCCATCAAACTAAAAACTGAGAATAAAGCATTCGATGTTAAAAAATACGAGCACAGCTATCCACACTCCTGGCGCTCGGATGAGCCTATTTTATACTACCCCTTAGATAGCTGGTTTATCCGCACTACAGCGGTAAAGGATAAAATGGTAGCGCTCAACAAAACCATCAACTGGAAACCGGAATCGACAGGCACCGGCCGCTTTGGTAACTGGCTGGAAAATTTGGTGGATTGGAATCTTTCCCGTTCACGCTACTGGGGTACGCCGTTGCCTATCTGGCGCGAAGAAAATGGCGGCGAAGAGAAATGTATCGGTTCCATAACCGAGCTGAATGCCGAAATTGAAAAAGCTATTGCGGCAGGCTTTATGCCGGCAGGCTTTACATTGGAAGATATGCACCGCCCTTATGTTGATGATGTGATATTAACTTCATCCAGCGGCAACAAAATGTTCCGCGAGCCTGACCTGATTGATGTTTGGTTCGATTCGGGCGCTATGCCCTACGCACAATGGCATTTCCCTTTCGAAAATAAAGAGGAGTTTGCCAATGCCTACCCTGCCGATTTTATTGCCGAAGGTGTTGATCAAACCCGTGGATGGTTCTTTACCCTGCATGCCATAGCCGTAATGCTAAGCGAGTGCAGCGACGAGGTAAGAACGGTGAATGAACGGGTTGGCAACGGTGGTGTTGCGTTTAAGAATGTGATCTCGAACGGGTTGGTTTTGGATAAGAACGGTAACAAAATGTCTAAGCGTTTAGGCAACGGTGTTGATCCGTTTGAAACCATTGAGCAGTTTGGCGCCGATGCCCCCCGCTGGTACATGATCAGCAATGCATCGCCATGGGATAACCTGAAGTTTAATACCGACGGGATAGATGAGGTTCGCCGCAAGTTCTTCGGCACATTATACAATACCTATTCGTTTTTTGTGCTGTATGCCAATATTGATAAGTTCTCTTACTGCGAAGCCGAAATAGCAATAAGCAAACGCCCGGAAATTGACCGCTGGATCATATCGCTATTAAACACCCTAACCCTGGAGGTTGATGGTTTTTATGCCGATTTTGAGCCAACCAAAGCGGCCCGTGCCATACAGGAATTTGTTGACGCGCATTTCAGCAACTGGTTTATCCGCTTAAGCCGCMGTCGTTTCTGGAGGTCGGACAACTCGGATGATAAGTTATCTGCTTACCAAACATTATATACCTGTTTAATCACCATCAGCAAATTAATGTCGCCTATAGCGCCTTTCTTTTCCGATAGATTATATAACGATCTGAACAGCGTTACCGGTAAAGAGCCATTTGAATCAGTTCACCTGGCTTACTTCCCTGAATATCAAAAAGAACTGGTAGATACCGACCTGGAAGAACGAATGAAACTGGCACAGGACATATCATCCCTGGTGTTGTCATTACGTAAAAAAATCGACATCAATGTACGTCGCCCGCTAAGCAAGATTCTTTTACCTATATTAGATAAAGACTTTAAGGCACATGTGGAACAGGTAAAAGAGCTGATATTATCTGAAACAAACATCAAAGATATTGAGTACATTACCGACACTGCAGGCTTCATTAAAAAGAAGATAAAACCAAACTTTAAGGCCCTTGGCCAGAAAGTGGGTAAAGACATGAAGGCTGTTGCCGAGGCTATAAACAATTTTACAAGTGAAGATATAGCTTCTTTAGAAGCAAACGGAAGTATTGCCGTACTTGATAATAAATATTTGATACTTGATACTGAAGTAGATATCATTGCTGAAGATGTGCCGGGCTGGCAAGTTGCAAATATGGGCAAACTAACCGTGGCTTTAGATGTTACCATATCCAACGAATTAAAGCAGGAGGGTATAGCACGAGAGTTAATTAACCGGATCCAAAACCTGCGCAAGGAGAAAGGATTTGAAGTAACGGATAAGATAAATGTACAGCTTAGCGACCACCCTTACATCAGTGAAGCGGTGAAGAATAATTTATCCTATATTTGCGCCGAAATTTTGGCGGTAAGCATTGTGCTTGATAGCCAGTTAAATAAAGGTGATTTAGTCACCATTGATGGAAATGAAATTTTTATTGTTATTAGTAAAATATAAATGAAAGTAGAAAACGAAAAAACCAGGTATTCCGAGTCAGACCTGCAGGAATTTAAAGCACTCATACTGGATAAGCTACGTATTGCTAAAGAAGAATTAAACTCGCTTGCAACTTCATTAAGCTCACCAAATGCTAACGGAACTGATGACACGGCAGGCACCTACAAAACACTGGAAGATGGCTCGGCCACATTGGAAAAAGAGCAAATAAACCAGTTAGCTGCCCGCCAGAAAAAATTTATTGATCAGCTGGAAGCTGCTCTTGTACGTATCGAGAACAAAACTTATGGTATTTGCCGCGAAACCGGCAAACTGATCCCGAAAGAGCGCTTACGTGCCGTACCGCACACCACCATGACCATGGAAGCCAAATTAAAGCAATAAATGAAGGCAGCTTACACTAAACCTTTTTTAACTGCTGCATTTATAATTCTTGCCGACCAGATCATTAAGACCTGGGTAAGGGGGCACATGTATATGGGCGAAGAGATTCGCTTTTTAGGTAACCGCGGCATGCTGCATTACACCGAAAACAATGGCATGGCCTTCGGCATGGAGTGGGGTGGCGATGCCGGTAAGCTGGCGCTAACGTTGTTTCGTATTTTTGCGGTTTGTGGGATTGTTTATTGTCTTGTTTACCTTATAAAACATAAATATCACCGTGGGCTCATCATGAACGTGGCGCTTATTTTAGCCGGTGCGGTTGGTAATATTATCGATTCAACTTTTTATGGAGTAATGTACAAATACGCACCGCTGTTCCATGGGCGCGTGGTTGATATGTTTTACTTCCCGCTGTTAAAAGGCACTTATCCGTCATGGTTCCCGCTATGGGCCAATGAGCCGTTTGAATTTTTCAGACCGGTATTTAACCTTGCCGACTCGGCTATTTGTGTAGGTGTGATCATGATATTGCTATATCAAAAGCGCTACTTTAAACACGAAGTACCAGAAGTGGCCAGTCCGAATAGTGAAATGGTTGAGGAATAGAAGAAATTAAATATAATTGAAAAAGCCGCTAAACGCGGCTTTTTTGGTTTATCGGAGGTTTTTGTCTCCGCAGTCTGTTTCCTCGCAGGCCATTATTCCTAAATCCAGTTCCAGTACTTTGTTTCCTTACAAACTACTGCTCAAAACAAAAAGCCCGACTCGCGGCCGGGCTTTTTATTAAATATCTGCACATCTAAAACGGCGAAGCACTCAACGCAGTTAATCTGCACATTTGCATATCCTGGCTTACTGCACCTGGAACATATTGTTAAAGTTTGTGCCATCCGGATAATAGCCTGAAATTACCAGGTTACCATTGCGCAGGTTGGTTATCACTTTATCAATATCAGCCACACTGTTAATAGGTGATTTATTGATACTGGTGATGATAGAGCCAACCGGAATTTCAAAGCTATCAAATACCCTTCCTTCGCGGACCTGGGTTACCAGAACACCGGAGTTTACATGAAACTTAGCCTTTTGAGCCTGGGTTAATGGCTGAAAGCTTGCACCCAGTTTATTAAACAATTCTTCTGCCGATTTTGAAACGGCAGCAACGCGGGTTGTTGGGTTTGCATCAGCTTTAAGTGTTACGGCAAAATTCTTTTCTTTGCCATCGCGAAGCACGGTAAGATTTATTTTATCCCCAGGCTGCATACGGCCCACATGTTCCTGCAGGTCTGATGATTCATAAACGGGAATACCCTCTACTTTTGCGATAATATCGCCTTTTTGAATCCCCGCTTGCTGCGCCCCTCCGCCATCAACCAGGTCATTAACATATAAACCGGTTGTGTTGCTGACACTTAATCTTTGAGCAGCATCCGGATTAAGCTCGGTGAAGTTCACACCAATAAATCCGCGTTTTACCGAGCCAAACTTTTTAATATCGTTCAATACCTTTTTAGCAAGGTTAACCGGGATAGCAAAGCCGTAGCCTTCATATGAGCCTGTGTGTGATGCAATCGCGGCGTTAATGCCTATCAACTCGCCTTTGGTGTTTACAAGGGCGCCGCCGCTATTCCCTGGGTTAATGGCAGCATCTGTTTGAATGAACGACTCGATGGCCTTATTAAGCTTTGGGGTGGCTGGCTGGTTACGGCTACGCCCGAACGGGTTGCTCTCGTCCTGGCTGTTCTCGCTGCCAATAATACCAATGTTGCGGCCTTTAGCGCTTATAATACCCGCAGTAACGGTTGATGTTAAATTAAACGGGTTACCTACAGCTAAAACCCACTCACCAACGCGTGCATCGTCAGAGTTGCCTAATTTAACAATAGGCAGGTCGGTAGCACTGATCTTGATTAGGGCCAGGTCGGTACTTGGATCGGTACCAATCACTTTAGCCTGAAAGGTGCGGTGATCATTTGTAGCAACTGTGATTTTATCCGCTTTATCAACTACGTGATTATTGGTTACAATATAGCCATCATTTGATATGATAACGCCCGAACCAGACGCCATCTGTGGTCCCTGCGGACGTATACGCTGACCGAACATATCGCCAAACATCTGCTCTAACTGATCCTGACCACTGCCTCCTGATTGGCTGCTATACGTGGTACGAATGTAAACTACAGCCGGGGTTACCGCCGAGGCTGCCTCGGTAAAATCAAGCGAGYCGGTTGATGACACTACCGGTGCTGATGGGTTGCTGGTGAAATAAACCTTTTGTTTGTCCTCAAAACTTAGGTTATCCGCGTATTTATTCTCGATAACTTTGTACGCGCCTAAAGCCAGGGCTCCTCCTGCAAAAGCGGTTAATAATGTTAAACCAATCTTTTTCATCTTTATATTTGCCTTTCTTTGTTTATGTGAATTAAATTTAACAAATCAAATTTAATACCATATAGACTACATAATCAATGATTAGTTATCAGGTTTTTTGTTAAAATTTGTTAAATTGTTTTTACTTAGCTGTATTGGTTGCTACAAAGGTTAGGCTACAGGTAAGTAACTGATATTAAATGATATTATTGTGAAGATACGATTTTATAAATACCAGGGAGCCGGTAATGATTTCATACTGGTTGATAACCGTGAAAATATAGTTGACCACAGCGACCCGAGGCTGATTGCCCGCCTCTGCGACCGCCGTTTTGGCATTGGCGGCGACGGCATGATGTTTCTGCAAAATAAGGCTGGGTTTGATTTTGAAATGGTATACTACAATGCCGACGGCCAGCCCAGCAGTATGTGTGGTAACGGTGGCAGATGCATTGTAGCCTTTGCCAAATTTTTAGGCATCATTAAAAACGAAACTGTTTTTTTGGCAGTTGACGGTCCGCATAATGCCAAAATTACAGACGAGGGAGATTGGGTGAGCCTGCAGATGATTGACGTAAACGAGTTAAAAACCGACCTGGATGCCTATGTACTCAACACAGGCTCTCCGCACTATGTAAAACTGGTTGAAGACCTGGAGCATCGTGACGTTTTTCATGAAGGCAGGGCCATCCGTAATAATGCTACCTACCGCAAGCAGGGTATTAACGTGAATTTTGTTGAACCAACAGAGGACGGATACTTTGTTCGCACCTTTGAACGCGGCGTTGAGGATGAAACCTTTGCCTGCGGCACCGGGGTTACCGCTGTAGCACTTGCCATGGCCAGCCATAACCAGTTAACAGGGCACATTGATACGCCAATAAAAGTACTTGGTGGCAACCTCAATATTCGCTTTAATTACGATGGCAAAGTGTTTTCGGATATCTTTTTAGAAGGGCCTGCCGTACAGGTATTTGAGGGTGTTGTGGACATATAGCAATCTATCTATTGTTCCGTTCCGCAATGTGAATAGGATACACTAAAAAACATGCAACACAACGATAATTCGCTGTAAATTATTGATTATAAACAACTTATGCTCATTAAAATTTATTTTCTGTACGACAAACATTGTCGTACAGGCATCTTTTTTAATGTCGAAACAGGGAAACACATAACTTCTGGAACATATAAAAGGCCGTGCATTTTCTTGCACGACCTTAACAGTAATATTAACTGAAATTATATAAAGAACGATACAAATCAATTAGGGTTTTTGATTGGAGCGCTACCGGCAGCAGGAGGATTGATAACATATTCATCCGCAGGCACATCCCAATAATCAAGAAAATTATAGTTAATAGTTGCGTGAGTATTCAAAACTCCATCCGATCCAAAAACTACCGCATTTGTACGTCCCCCGCCTTTAGATATGTCATCTATGATCCCCCATCGCCTTGCATCATAGAAAGCAAGCCCTCTAAACACTAATGCGACTCTGCGTTCTCTTCTTAGTTCTTCTTTTGCATCTGTTAAGCTTAATGCACTGCTCAAAGCCGTTAGCCCGGCTCCCTGGTAAGTTCTAACGTTGTTAATGCTCAATAGCCCGGAAGGTATATCACCAGTGTTTATTAAAGCTTCAGCTTTCATGAGCTCATTCTCTTCGTAGCTCCCTGCTATATATAACTCATAGTTACCCGGGGTTTTATCGCTAAGAACCGCTACACCGCCTTTACCAACACCGTTGGCATCCAATAATTGCCACCTGGTACTAAAGGTAAATCCACCCACTTGGTTTGTATACTGATTCGTTGCGAAATTAGTAGCGAGTCTTTTATCGCCTGTTTTATATTCCTGAATTAACCTTTCACTAACTTTAAAAGTGGTTGATTTAGGCAAACCGGTTGTCATAGCTGCAACAGATCCGCCACTTGCTGAGAAAAATCCGTTTGTGGCTGAGGTACGGCCGGTGAAAACAAAATCATCCGATTTAATGCCTGCATTTACCAATGTTAAAACAGCGCTCCAATCAGTTGCGGTCATCGCACTTAATCTTTTATTTACTAATAAGTTGCGCGCTTTCATGGTATTGATGTTCCTGATCCACATATCTGTAGTAAGTACGCCACCTTTACCTGTTTGAACAAAACCCGGCAATAATTTACCCAAAACTGTACTGTAGTCTGATGTGCTTGTAATAGCACTTAATAGAGCGCTTGCCTGATCAAAGTTTTTATTCGCCTCCGTAATCATGGCTGCACTTGTAACATAAGTTGATACCAGTGCAGATGTATTGCCAACTCCAACAGTGTTATTAATGATACCTGCGTAATAAACTGATCCTATTTTTGAATATGCAAACCCTTTCCACCAATAGGCCCAGGCTTTTATAGTATTCTTTTTTGTTTCAGCATCGCCCGTGAATTTTATATTATCAACTAATGCTAATACCTGGTTACAGGCATTGTTTAATGAATACATATAGGCCCACTCATAAAAAAACATATTAGCAGGCTTTTTATCACGTGCATTACTTATCCTTATTACACTTTTTGAAGGAGATGTATTCGTGATCTTACTGCCGTTATCTAATATTACATAATCTGGCAGGTTAACCACGTTGATGTTTTGATTAGATGCTTCGGCCGATATATTATCACCCAATAGTTCATGGTAACCAATCCCCAAGGAAAAATAACTATCGCCCAACCAATTTTGGTTAGCAATTATAGAAGGATTGTTTCCATTAAATCCGTTTATGTAAACCGCCGCTGTTGATAGCGAAATAATTCCCGGTTCATCTTTTGCCTGTTCTATTGTTGGTGAATTGGGATTTTTTACGTCCAGTTCCTTTTTACAGGATGCCACACCCAACAGGGTAATCGCTGCAAAATAAATTGATAAATATCTATATTTTTTCATGTTTTTAGTTTAATAGGTCAATTAAAATCCAAGGCTTAATCCTAATTGATATGATTTATTA
>NZ_JBFUKF010000114.1:0-14781 GCF_056400985.1 Mucilaginibacter sp. P4_G9
GCACTATGCTTATTGTGGCCATCCTTAATATTATGCCCTCCTTTTTCAGGAGTATTGAACAAAGACACGGCATGGTATTAAATGACTGGTTCCTGGCTCATTTACCTGCCTTTGATGTATCGGTACCCATTTTTGCCATTATATGGGGCATGGCGATACTCATGATGATAAGGGCACTATACAAACCAGCATTGGGCATGACCTATCTTTGGACACTTATATTTGTTTGTATAGCCCGGTTTATAACTTTGAGTTTTGTAAAACTTGACCCACCTGCCGGGTTAATTCCTTTGGTTGATCCCCTCACAGGCTACTTTTACGGCCATGCAGCTATTACTAAAGATCTTTTCTTTTCGGGTCATACTGCAACGCTCGTTATGATCTACCTTAACCTTGAGCGGAAGAACGATAAGCGTATTGCGCTTGCAGCTACTTTAATTGTAATGCTGCTACTGATGGTTCAACACATCCATTACACCGTAGATATACTTGCGGCACCCGTTATAGTTTACTGTTGTTACCGCTTTACCCGCGCGCTCGGCTTCAGGTAAAACAGGTCAAAAACAATGCAACTTAAGTGCATTGGCGTTTACTAAACATCCATATCGTTCATCAGGTGCATCGTTTGTTTTAAATCTTTATAAAGCTTTTTAAATAGCACAAAACGTTTACTGTACATTTTGTGATGTTGTTCATTTGGTTGGATGGCCGTTTGGCTATTAATGTGGCTTAAACTGCCATAACTTTCAGCATGCAGCACCTGCATGGCAAGGTAAACCGCCCCAACTGCCGATGCATCTTCGGGTTGCGATACCATCAGTTTTTTTCCGGTGATATCAGCCAGTACCTGCGTCCACGTACCCGAGCTTACAAAGCCGCCGCTAATGTTAACCTGGGTAATATTAACCGAGGCATCCTCAACAGTTTTAAGCACGTCATACAAAGCAAAACAAACCCCTTCTAATGCTGCCCTTAAAAAATGCGACCTGGTGTGTACCGGCTTTATATTAATAAATGCCCCGCTGCTTTTGGTATCCCAAAGGGGGGCCCGCTCTCCATACAAATAAGGTAAAAAAAGCAGGCCATCACTGCCGGCCGGTGTAGTATCAATAGCGTTAAACAGGTCGTCGTAATCTGCAGTAGTAAGTTTATCCTTTTGCAAAAAGTTATTCAGCAGCCAATTAATGGCAATACCGCCATTATTTACCGCGCCGCCGCATACGTAAGTATCTTGATTAAGCAGGTAATTAAAGGTCATTCCCTCGTAATTGTAAACCGGCTTCGGGCTGGTGATCCTGACTGCTCCGCTGGTTCCAATAGTTAAAGCCGCAATGCCTGGTCCGGTGGTATGGCTCCCCAGGTTGGCGCAGGCCCCGTCACTTGCACCAATAACAAAATTTGTTTTTTGCGGGATGTTAAGCAAGGTTGCTTTATCAGCATCTAAATCGCTACGATAATAAGTAGTGTTCTCCGGGCGCGATAATTTATCGGGAGATATACCTGCCAAAGTACAGGCTTCCCCGCTCCACTCCAGTTTTAAAATATCAAATAGCCCGGTTGCTGATGCAATGGAATAATCTACCTGGAAGCTATTGAACAGGTTAAACCAGATAAACTCTTTTATCGAGATGAACTTATCAGCCCGGGAAAACAGCTCCGGTTTATTAGTACGCATCCAGATGAGTTTACATAGCGGCGACATGGCATGTATTGGCGTACCTGTTATCCGGTAAATCTCTTCTCCTTTTGCCGAATCCCTTAAAGCCTGTGCTATCTTTTCGCTTCGCGCGTCGGCCCAGGTTATCATCGGGGCTAATGGTATTCCAGCCTCATCAACAGGTATAATACTGTGCATGGCGCTGCTAAAGCTGATAGCCTGTGGTCCAAACCCTATCTTAGTGGTAACCTCCTGCAGGCATTGCACAAAAGCATGCCATATCAGTACGGGATCCTGTTCACTGTAACCGGGTTCGGGACTGTTAATAGCATAATGCTGTTGCGTAACGCCTAATACCTCGCCGGTTAAAGCAACTGCAACAGCCTTTGTGCTGCCTGTGCCAATATCGATACCTAAAATATATGCCTGCATGTTGTTATATGCGCCCAAAATAGGATTTATCTTTGGGATGAAGGAAATAAAAAATCGGCTTACTGATTTCTCAAAAATTTGCCCTAATTTTCGCCTTGTTTATGAACTACGCTGAACCACAACTCAGAACCATTAAGGTGATCCGCTATGTAACCCCCCTGCGCGAGGGCGGCTCACTACCGGCCATTGCCGAGGGTGACGATGAGTTTTTATATGTGCTTAAATTTCGCGGTGCCGGGCAGGGTGTTAAAGCCTTAATTGCCGAACTTATTGGCGGCGAAATTGCGCGCCTGCTTGGTTTAAAAGTACCCGAGCTGGTATTTGCCAACCTTGACGAAGCCTTTGGCCGGTCGGAAGCGGATGAAGAGATCCAGGACCTGCTGAAGTTCAGTGTCGGGCTAAATCTTGCTTTACATTACCTTTCGGGCGCTATAACTTACGACCCGGTGGTTAATACCTTAGATGCAAAGCTGGCATCAAAAATAGTATGGCTCGATTGCCTGCTGACCAATGTTGACCGAACCCCGCGCAATACCAATATGCTGATGTGGCATAAGGAGCTCTGGCTTATTGATCATGGCGCTGCCTTGTATTTCCATCACTCCTGGCATAACTGGGAAGAATCAGCCCAAAGACCTTTTGTACAGGTTAAAGACCATGTGCTGCTACCCCAGGCATCAGAATTGGACGTGGTTGATGCTGAGTTTCATGACATTTTAACACCCGAACGTATTCGTAATATAGTAAATTTAATTCCTGACGACTGGCTTACAGACGAATCTGGAAATGGTACGCCAGCCGAACGCAGGGAAGTTTACACTCAATTTTTAATAACCCGTATTGCCTCATCAGCAATATTTGTAAATGAAGCCAACCATGCCCGATCAGCTATTTGAGTATGCCGTAATACGCGTTGTACCAAGGGTAGAGCGCGAGGAATTTATAAATATTGGTGTAATAGTTTATTGCCCAAAGCAAAAGTTTTTAAAAGCCATGCTGCAGGTTGATGAAGCCAGGATCAGCGCGTTCGCGCCTGGTTTGGATTTGGAATGCCTGAGGGATAACATCAACTCGTTTGAAAAAATCACCAATGGCGACTTACTTGCGGGCCCTATAGCCAAACTGGATATAGCCTCCCGTTTTCGCTGGCTTACTGCCACGCGCAGCACGGTGGTACAATCGTCAAAAGTGCATCCGGGTTTGTGTACCGATGCGGAGGCAACACTAAAGAGGTTGTTTAACCAGTTGGTTGAATAATATATTTATCTGATTTGCTTTGAAGCAATCTTTTCATTCACCACCACCCAGGGATAATTAAATGTATACTCGCCAGAACCAAGCTGTACAGTAACACCATCAACATCGGTACTGGCACCCGTTACCGGCTTGCCATCCTGTTTTACATCTTCGGGGTGAGCCTTTGGCAGGGTTAAACCCGCTGTTGTATTGGCAGGAATTTTAACGTGCACCTGCATTATACCATCCTTAACTTCCCAGGCCGAAAGCACCTGCCCGTACATGGTTTCGAAAGTGGCTTTGGCAAATGTAAATTTAGGGTTTGGCTGTGGCCTTAATATGATATACCTGTAGCCAGGCTTGCCAATCTGCAAACCGGTTATATTCTGGTACATCCAATCGCCAACAGCGCCGTATGAGTAGTGGTTAAAGGAGTTCATACTTTTATCCTGGAAGGTACTATCGGTTTTGATACCATCCCAGCGTTCCCAAATGGTGGTTGCACCCATTTTTACAGGGTATAACCAGGAGGGGTAGGTTTTTTGCAGCAACAGGTCATAAGCCACATTAGCATAGCCATTTTGTGATAGCACCTGGCATAAATAAGGCGTACCTAAAAACCCGGTAGACAAGTGGTTGTTACGGCTACGAACATCCTCAACCAAATAAGCGGCTGCCCTGCTCTTTAAGCTATCGGGTACCAGGTTAAACTTTAATGCCAGCACATAGCCCGTTTGCGAATCGGCAAATATGCGGCCGGTAGGCGTCATATAGTTATGAATAAATGCCTTTTTTACTTCCTCAAAAACATCATCATATTTTTTTTCATCGGCAGTATTACCCAAAGCACCGGCAGCCTGGCTAAGTAGTTTTGATGAATACGCGTAAAAAGCCGTAGCTATCATATCGGGATTGGTATAGCCATTAGGTTCCGAAAAATCATAGATGCCGGGGCGATAGAATAGCCAGTCGCCAAAAACACTGCCGCCCTTCCATATCCGGCTCGCGCCGGCCTTTTTAATGATCTTTTCCACATAAGCTTTCATACTGGGGTATTGCGTTTGCAGGATGCGTTTATCGGCATAAACCTGGTACATTGTCCAGGGTACAATAACGGCTACATCTCCCCAGCCTGCCGAAGTTGTATTATTGGTTTGCAAAACATCGGGTACCACAAAAGGTACGCCTCCATCCGGGAACTGATCTGCCGCGACATCCTTCATCCATTTGGCAAAAAACGGCGCCACATTCATATTAAATGCTGCCGTGCGCGAAAAAACCTGCGCGTCGCCAGTCCAGCCCAAACGCTCATCCCGTTGGGGGCAATCGGTAGGAATATCTAAAAAATTTCCTTTTTGTCCCCATAAAATATTGTGCTGCAGTTTGTTGATCATGGTATCTGAGCAGGTAAATTCTCCGGTTACGCCCATATCTGAGTGCACTACCACAGCGGTAAAGTTGCCGGGTTTCAACTCTCCCGGGAAGCCTTCCACAGCAATATACCGGAAACCCATAAAGGTAAAATGAGGTTCAAATACTTCATCGCCACCACCTTTCAGGGTATAATTGATTGTTGAAGTAGCTCCGCGCAGGTTGGCCGTATAAAACTCGCCAAATTTATCCAGCACTTCGGCGTGTTTGATGTTGACGGTTGTTCCTGCCGGACCGTTTACTTTAAGGCGGACCCAACCAGTGAGGTTTTGCCCAAAATCGACTATTTGGGTACCTTTGGCACTTTTAAAAATGGCTATTGGTTTAAGTTCAGCAATCCTGTGTACCGGAACGCTCTCAACCCCTACCAGTGTTTTTTTATCTATATCCACAACGCTTACAGGTGTCCAGGCGGCATCGTTAAATCCTTTATTTGCCCAGCCGGGTATTTCTTTGCGGGCATCATAGTTTTCGCCGTCGTAAATCCCGTTAAGTGTTATGGGGCCGGTTTGAGTGCTTTTCCATGAACTGTCGGTATTGATGTTTTCTACCGTTCCATCAGCATAAGTGATTTGCAACTGGCATAGTAAGGCAAGTTTTTTACCCCAAAAGCCCCATTGATTTTTATAGGCTACAGTTCCTCTGAACCAGCCATCGCCAAGCATAGCCCCAATCACATTATTGCCCTGTTGCAGCATAGCAGTTACGTCATAAACCTGGTATTGCAGGCGTTTTTTATACTCTGTCCAACCCGGGGTAAGCACCTGGTTACCTGCTTTGCGGCCGTTAATGTATAATTMATATAAACCATGCGCGGTTGCATAAGCCCTTGCCGATACTATTTTTTTTGATGCGGTGAATTGTTTACGCAACATTTGGGCAGGTACTTTGCGCAAGCTATCCTGATTGGGCTGTATCCAGCTGGCCGTCCAGTCGCTTGCGGCAAGCAGGCCGGTTTCAAAATACGCAGGTTTGCTCCAGGCCGATGTATGGTTGTGGTTATCCCTGATCCTTACCCGCCAGTAATAACGTGTAGCCGATTTTAACGCCGTGCCGTTGTAGGTGATCAGTACCGATGAATCGGAAGTTACCTTTCCTGTATTCCAAACCGTTTTGGCTGATGAAAAAGCGGCATCAGTTGCGACGGTAATGGTATAGGCCTGCTGCAGCGTGTTATTTTGTGGTGAAACTATCTTCCAGCTTAGCCGGGGATGCGTTATATCGATGCCTACCGGGTTTATTAGGTATTCGCACGATAAATTGTCAACAACAAGACTTTGTGCCATGCATGTAGCCGGCAAAGCAAACAGGAGGTAAAGAAAAATACGTTTCATGGTTATAATTGGAGAACCAAGTATATTAATCACGATTTGCTTTGGCAACCCCATCCATCCCTGTCCGGAAAGTGGTTACCTCAATTTCTTTTTCATGCTGCTTTAAGTATAACAGCAATTGCTTATGGGCAGCTGCAGGCGTAGTGAGATAATCGCCCCCAACGCCATGAAACATTAGTACGCCCGCGCCGCCGCTTTGCTGCACCTTCTTTACAAAAGCAACCAGTTCATCGCCGGTGACACCGGTTGGTATTCCCCAGGCAGGTACCAGTAATGGATCGAGCTTTTTAAAATCGGTGATCACCGCATCGGGACCGCCGCCAATGCGGGCATATTTTACCAGGCCCGATTGCCTTAATGAATCAACATATTTAATGCCGCCCACAGTTACTTCGGTACAAGGATAAGCATAAGTGCGCGGGCTTGTTTTACCATCTACGGCGAACAGAAGGTTGTTCATTTCTGCAATTTCACGGATCATCGTATAAACCGTATAGTTGGCCGAGTTATTTGCAGGATTGCCTTTAACTGTACTAAGAAGACAGGGATGATATAAAGTATGATTAGCCAGCTCGTGCCCCTTTAAAGCCACCTGGCGCCAACGGGGGATTGTAGCCTGCCCAATATTGCCTATAAGGAAAAAAGTGCCTTTAAGCCCCAAAGAATCCAATTGCGGGATGGCGATATTTAATTGAGATGCAAGCGCATCATCATAGGTAAGCATAATGACCGCTTTTTTATGTTGCTGGGCATAGGCGGTAAAATTTAACAGTAAAAAAAACAAGGATATCTTTCTCATAAAGGTGGATTTAAAACCTCTACTAATATAAGTTAAGCCATCAGTTTTTAACAAAAAAAAGCTAAAAGCTGAATGCACAAAGCTAAAAGCTAAGAAACTGTTTAAAATAAATAAAAAGACCGTCATTGCGAGGCACGAAGCAATCCCCAACTTACAGAGTAGCTTCGCAGATCCGACCTACTTAGTTTGGGATTGCTTCATAAGACCTTAATTATCAATTGCAACGGATTGACCTATTTAAAATTAGTTAACAGACTTAAAATAAAGTTCTTTATCTTTTATAAAACCCTGCTGACATAGGGCTGTCATTGGCCGGTTGTTACTTTGAATCATAATCAAAAACAAAAAGCTATGTCAATCATCCCAATGTTATTAAAAGAAATGGAGCAGGAAGCTCAAACCACCCGTAAAATGCTTGAGCGTGTACCAACCGAAAAATTTCAGTGGCAACCACATGAAAAAAGCATGACCGTACAACACCTGGCAGCACACATTGCCGAATTACCAGCCTGGGTTACTATGGCGCTTACTACCGACGGGCTTGATTTTGCCCGTAATCCCTATAAAGTTGAACCGATAGGCAATACCGCCGACCTGTTAAAGTTTTATGAAAAATCATTGGCAAGCGGTAAAGCCACTTTAGAGAACGCCGATGAAAAGGAATTTTCTAAAACATGGACGCTGAGCAACGGCGACCAGGTGCTAAATAAATCCACAAAGAGCGAGGTGATCAGGATGACCTATTCGCAAATTGTGCACCACCGGGCGCAGTTAGGCGTGTATTTACGACTGCTTAATATTCCAATACCGGCCAGCTATGGCCCAAGTGCTGATGAGCATTAATTTTAGCAAGTATCAAGTATCAAGACTGGGACACAACTTGCAGATTTACTTGGTATCAAGTCGCAAGTATCAAGTATCAAGACACGAAAATACCCTAGCAATTTTTATTTGATACTTGATACTAACTACTTGATACTTCCCTGATACTTCCCTGATACTAAAAAGACGACTGCCCTTAATTTGGGACAGTCGTCTTTCATTTTGTGCTGTATAAATACTAATGTTTATGCTTGTAAAGCTTATCCTGGTTTATTTCTTCAAGAAAACCATTTTCGTTGATGGCATAGCGGGCATAAGTGGTATCAGTATCAATCTTGTACTTAACTACGTTTTTTGATTTCCTACGTCTTTTAGCACGGATAATGAATACCGGTAAAATGATTACAGCAAGCAGGGCGGCAATTTGGAATAAAATAATATACATGACGTTTTAAATAAATTATTTAGAATGCACATCTAAAACGGTAAATAAAATAAAACTACTTATCGGTTTAAAATTTCAGCAGCAATCATAACAATCATATAGCTAAATATGTGCCAATAATATACCAACGCCTATTCTTAAGCAATTGTTACAGTTCAAGAAAAAATAAAGGTAGATGCGGAGTGTGTACATTTGTAAGAAAGTTAGCCTGACGCCGGTCAGAAACTGCTTACAATGCTTATAAACCCTATAGATGCCGACATAGGTGACCGGCATAAGGTTGTCAATGAAAAACTTACGAAGCTTTAAACCAGTAAGCTTAGAATTATCAAAATGAAAGTGGTACTATCAATTTGATATGTCTATAAGTTATAGAACGAAACGGCGTTACCGCCAAAAAACAATTCCTGCTCAATAGCAGATAATTTTTCAATAAAGTTGTGCATTACATGCATGGTACCCTTATAGGCCCCTGCCAGCAGGCAAACCGGCCAGTCGGAACCAAACATGATGCGGTTTGTGCCAAAAGCGTTAAGCACCACATCAAGGTATGGGGTAAAATCTGCAACTTCCCAGTGAGCCCAGTTGGCCTCCGTGAGCATGCCCGAAATTTTACAATATACATTTTGATGTTTGGCTAATGATTCGATATCATTCTGCCAGTCTTTGATTTCCTTAGTTTTGATGGGTGGCTTGGCCATATGATCAACCACAAACTTCTGATCGGGGAAACTACTAACCAATTGTGCCGCATAAGGCAAATGTTCGGGGTATATCAGGATATCATAAGTATAACCATACTTTTGCAGCGCGGCTATACCATTTTGAAAAGCAGGCTGCAGCATATATTGCTTATCCGGTTCGGACTGTAATATATGCCTGAAACCTTTAAGCAGGTTATACTGTCCGTACGCCTGAAGTTGTTCCTCAATATCATCAGCTTTCAGATCAACCCATCCCACTACACCTTTTATAAAAGGGTTTTCGGCAGCCAGCTCTAACAAAAACATCGTTTCGTCATCTGTTTGACTGGCCTGTACTGCCACGCAACCGTCTATCCCGTTTTTTTGTAAAACAGGCAACAATTGGGCAGGTAAAAAATCATTTTTGAGCACCACCATTTCATCATTGATCCAATTGTCCCTGACCGGATCAAACACCCAGAAATGCTGGTGCGAATCTATTTTATCCATATGCTATTACGTTTTGTTTTGATTCACCAAGATTATCAATCCCAAGCTCAACCACATCGCCTGGCTTTAAATAAACAGGAGGTTTCATACCCAGGCCGACACCGGCAGGGGTTCCTGTTGAAATAATATCGCCAGGCAGCAAGGTCATAAACTGGCTGGTATATGATATTATTTGTGGTAAGTTGAATATAAAATTTGAGGTAGTGCCTTTTTGCATGATCTCGCCGTTAACTTTTAACCAAAGGTTGAGGTTATGCGGATCTTCAATTTCATCTACAGTTGCTAAAAACGGGCCGAGCGGTGCAAAGGTATCGCAACCCTTGCCTTTATCCCAGGTGCCGTTACGCTCCAATTGAAACTCGCGCTCAGATACATCATTATGCAATACATATCCTGCAACATAATCCATAGCACTGGTCTCATCTACATAAGATGCTTTTTTACCTATAACTACGGCCAGCTCTACTTCCCAGTCTGTTTTTACAGAATTTTTGGGTACAACTATATCATCAAACGGTCCAACTATAGCTGTGGTAGCCTTCATAAAAATTACCGGCTCGGGCGGTAGCGGCGCATTGGTTTCATGGGCATGATCGGCGTAGTTTAAACCAATGCAGATAATTTTTGACGGACGGGCAATAGGGCTGCCTAAACGCACATCATCAGCAACCTGTGGCAGTTGTGCGTCTTTTATAAAAGCTGCTAAACGGACAAGGCCATCTGTTTCAAAAAATTGCTCAGTATAATCTTCGCCAAAAGCCGAAGTATCGTATTTTTTATTCTCAAGGATCACGCCTGTTTTTTCTTTGCCGTTTTCGCCAAATCGGATAAGCTTCATATGTTGGTATTGTTAATGTCTGTTTGTTAATTATTTAGGGTGATAAATCCGCCATCGATTGGGTAATCCGTCCCGGTAATAAATCCGGCTTCTTCTGAGCATAAGTAAAGTGCCAATGCAGCTACTTCTTCAGATTTACCCATCCTGCCAATTGGCTGGCTTTTGGAAAGTTTCTCAAAAATCTCAGCTTCCTGCCCGGCATAGTTCTTAGCAATAAAGCCATCCACAAAAGGTGTATGAATCCGCGCCGGCGAAATACAATTACACCTGATATTATCATGCAGGAAATCGCGGGCAACAGATAGCGTCATGGCATGTATAGCGCCCTTACTCATCGAGTAGGCAAACCTATCGGTAATGCCAACGCTGGCTGCAATTGATGCAGTATTTAGTATAACCCCGCCGCCATTTGCTTTTAACATCGGGATAACAGCGTATAGGCAATTGTAAGCGCCTTTTACGTTCACATTAAACACTTTCTCAAAGTCGGCAGTGCTGGTGGTATCTGCGCGGCCAATATGCGCTATACCTGCATTATTAATTAAAATATCAATTGCCCCTATCTGTGTAAAAGTATCCAAAACCTGCTGCTGACTACTTACATCGCAGGCATAACCTTTGGCTTTACCGGCTGCAGCTTCAATTTCGCTTACAGTGTCGGCCGCAGCTTTGTCATTTAGTTCGATAATATGCACAGTAGCGCCTTGCTGCGCAAAAAGTACAGACATTGCCCTGCCTATTCCACTGCCGCCTCCGGTTATTACTACTGATTTATTAGTTAGTTTAAACATATTGGGTTTAACGTTTATCTCTTCATATCCCACGTCACCCTGAGGAACGACGGATCTGTCAGCGGACTATGCATAATTAATGTGCATAGTGGCGAACAGATGCTTCGCTTCGTTCAGCATGACAAATTTATATTGCCAATTTTTTAAAGCTCTCTTTTTTGGAGAGGGTTGGGTGAGGCACTTATAACGACACTCCCCTCTTCCATGGTATAAAATCATCCTGGCCAAGCTTTACTGATTTTGGTTCAGCTTCGCCGCTGGCAACCTGGATCACGTAATTTAAAATGCGCTCGCCTGCCTGCTCAATGGTTTCATTTCCCTCTATAATGGTACCGCAGTTGATATCAATTATATCGGGCATGCGTTCAAACATAACAGTATTAGTTGATAATTTGATCACCGGGGTAATCGGGTTACCTGTTGGGGTACCCAAACCTGTGGTAAATAATACCACATTAGCGCCAGAACCTACTTCGGCCGTAGTACTTTCCACATCGCTGCCGGGTGTACATAACAGGTTCAATCCTGGCTTGGTTACCTTTTCTGGATAATCCAAAACCGCGGTTACCGGCGATGTGCCACCTTTTTTTGCTGCCCCTGCCGATTTAATGGCATCGGTTATCAACCCATCCCGTACATTACCCGGCGAAGGGTTGGCATAAAAGCCCGAACCATCGGCCTCGGCACGTGCGTTATAGGTGGTCATTAAATGCATAAAACGATTGGCCATATCCTCATCAGTACAACGGTCGCTCAGCTCCTGCTCTACCCCGCAAAGCTCCGGAAACTCAGATAAAATTACCGAACCACCCATAGTAACCAGAAGATCAGATACATAACCCAATGCCGGATTAGCCGAAATACCAGAAAACCCGTCAGATCCACCACATTCCAAACCGATACATAATTTTGAAAGCGGCGCAGGCACACGCTGGTTTTGATTGGCCTGTACCAACCCCGCAAATGTTTGTTTCAAAGCTTGTTGTAACAATTCGCTTTCGGTACCTACTTTTTGTTGCTCCAGCACCACCATTGGTTTATTAAAAGCAGGATCGCGTTTAGCAATTTCGGCCTGTAATATGCTCACCTGCGCATGCTGGCAGCCCAGGCTTAATACTGTTGCTCCTGCAACATTGGGATGGGTTATATAACCGGCTATCAACCCACACAGCGCAACAGAATCGTCCTTGGTGCCACCGCAGCCCATGCTGTGGTTTAAAAATTTTATTCCATCAATATTCTTGAACAACCGTTTTGAGTTTGGCTTATCAATGCTTGCCTGTATATCGGCATTCAATATTTCCTCAACAGATTTCCCTGCCCGATAAAGCTCCATCAATTGCTCAACATCCCCTTCATAACTTTTAGCTTTCTTATAGCCCAGCTTATCAACCAAGGCCTCCTTTAATACCTGGATGTTGCGGTTCTCGCAAAATACAAGTGGCACTACAATCCAGTAGTTGGCCGTACCAACCGAGCCATCGGTGCGGTGATAGCCCATAAAGGTTTTGCCATTAAAATTGCCGGTATCGGGTTGATGCCAGTTCAATTTACGCTCGCCTAACCGAAAGCTGTCTGAAGCATGGTGTACGTTGGCAGTGGTAAGTACACCTCCTTTTGGTATAGTACTGGTGGCTTTACCAACCAGCACCCCGTACATATAAATTTCGGCGCCCTGCACTAATTCGTTTATGGCGAACTTATGCTTGGCGGCCACACGATCAACCAACGGAAAGGTTGACCCTTCAAAGTCTATTATAGTTCCCTGCTCCAGGTTTTGCAGGGCTACCAGCACATTATCATGCGGGTGAATTTTTAAAAATGTTTCTTTTTGCGACATTATATCAAATTCCTTTGTCTTAATCTTTATTATCGAGCGTTAATTCAATAACCGGGATCTCGTAATTAGGTTTAGCCGGAAGGGCTACTTCCAGGTCATCAGATCCCGAGGGTTTGAATAACAGCTCGGAGTGATCATTTAAAAACTGCACGTATTTCACCTTTCCTTTATAGCCGGGCAAAATTAGCTTTCCTTTTGGATAATCAAACAACTGTACATATAAACGTTTGGTTGTTTTGTTATAGGTGAGTTTGGTGCCTTCGGGTACTTTATAAGTATCGGGTGCGTAGGTACAGTTGTAAATTGACTTATCGTTAGCATGCATCCAATGGCTCAGGCTATCCAGCGCCCTTGTTGCCCTGTAATCAAATTCGCCGCGTGCGGTAGGGCCAACATTCAGGATGAGGTTACCACCATTGCTTACTGAAGTAATCAACAGATCAAGTAATTGACGATGGCTTTTCCAGGTATTCTCGTCGCGGTAATATCCCCATGAGCCCGAAAACGTCTGGCAGGTTTCCCAGGTTTTGCCGCGGTATTTGGCCAGTTCGGCAGTGCTTACCTGTTCCGGAGTTTCAAAATCGGCGCCATCTTTATATTCTTCCAGGTTAAGGCGGTTATCAACAATGATACCCGGCTGTAATTTCCTGATGAGTTTTAACAATTCAACAGCTCCCCATTCATCTTTTCCCTTACCATGTCCATCCTTGCGCGGGAATGAGAAATCCAACCAAAGGATATCAATTTTACCGTAATTAGTTAACAACTCGGTGATCTGGTTACGCATGTACTGCCTGTATTTGGCCATATCGCGGCCTTTATTCAGCTTAGCATATGAGGCATCGCTTTTATCAGCAGGTGATTGCGGGTGAATCTCGTCAATAGTATAATCAGGATGATGCCAATCTAACAGTGAATAATAAAAACCTACTTTCAGCCCCTGAGCTCTGAAGGCATTTACATATTCACGTACCAGGTCGCGTTTGGCTTTGGTATTTGGCGCTTTATAATCAGTATATTTTGAATCGAAAAGGCAAAAACCTTCGTGATGTTTTGTGGTAAGCACCGCGTATTTCATACCTGCAGCCTTAGCCTGGCGGGCCCATTTCTGCGGATCAAAATAATCCGGGTTAAACTGGTCGAAATATTTTTGATAACCTGCATTATCAATCTTTTCATTATGCTTTACCCACTCATGCCTTGCTGCTCCCGAATATAAACCCCAGTGAATAAACATCCCGAAGCGGCTGTCTTTCCACCACTCCATACGTTTATCCTTTTGGGCGTCGGTTTCATTACCTATCATTTTTTGGGCCGATACCGAGGTTGCGGTTATAAGCGCCAGCATTACTAATAATTGCAGTTTTTTTAGCATGAGATGTGTATGTTTAGTTGTGTAATTGGCAATAATTTAAAGCGAAAATATTTTATCCATTAAAACCCACTTTTCGTTTTTGAGCGCACCTTTTACAGGTTGCTGATATTTCCACATCAGGGCTTCCCATTCCTGCACTTTGGGATTGGCAGCATCAGCGGCAGCCTTCTTTTCAAAGCTAAAACTATCATCTGTCTCCATGATCATAAACAATCTTACGTCAAAACGGTAAATTTCCATACTGGTAATACCGTAGTCGGTAATACTTTTATGAATTTCGGGCCAGATGATTTGATGGTA
Organism: Mucilaginibacter sp. P4_G9; assembly: GCF_056400985.1. NCBI lineage: Bacteria > Pseudomonadati > Bacteroidota > Sphingobacteriia > Sphingobacteriales > Sphingobacteriaceae > Mucilaginibacter > Mucilaginibacter sp. P4_G9. The sequence continues at coordinate 14,494 of NZ_JBFUKF010000114.1, forward strand.
TTTCTCGTATTCGGCAATCAGGCTGGCGTCATCAACCAAATCAAGCGTTAAACAATATCTGTGACCCATAATTTTAAAAGCATTACATTGGCAATACAAAGAAATAAGGTTTACAGGTAAAAAATTAACAGAAAATGGCCAAAACATTCAGCTTTTTTGGCATATGCTTCACGAAAAAACGGATTCTAAAAAATCCCAAAAATTAAAGTTAAAATAAACATGCAAATCAAAAACCTCACCTTTAAAAAGGGTTGGATAAGGTCTTTACTCATTCCTCAATGTTGTAGC
>NZ_JBFUKF010000115.1:0-14721 GCF_056400985.1 Mucilaginibacter sp. P4_G9
CCAATACCGCTGAATGCCACGGGGGGTACAACAATTCATCTCGTAGTAAAGGCGCAGGACAGTGTCACTATCCGTACCTATTCCATACTGGTAAACAGGAATGGCTCAAATATAGCGACGCTGAGTTCTATAAAAACCACACCATCAGGCGCGCTGGTGGCCACAACAGGCAGCAGTTCGGTAAACTACCAAACTTCAGTAGCCGCAGGTACCGGCAGTATAGTTATAACACCAACGGCGACCGATGCCAGCGCTGTCATCACCATAGAAGGCAGCAGGGTACTTAGCGGCTCGGCAAGTGCCCCGATACCGCTGAATGCCGCGGGGGGTACAACAATTCATATCGTAGCAAAGGCGCAGGACAGTGTTACTATCCGTACCTATTCCATACTGGTAAACAGGAATGGCTCAAATATAGCGACGCTGAGTTCTATAAAAACCACACCATCAGGCGTGCTGGTGACCACAACAGGCAGCAGTTCGGTAAACTACCAAACTTCAGTAGCCGCAGGTACCGGCAGTATAGTTATAACGCCAAAGGCGACCGATGCCAGCGCTGTCATCACCATAGAAGGCAGCCKGGTACTTAGTGGTTCGGCATCTGCACGAATACCGCTGAATGCCACGGGGGGTACAACAATTCATATCGTAGTAAAGGCGCAGGACAGTGTCACTATCCGTACCTATTCCATACTGGTAAACAAAAGTTTTGTAATTTTAAGCGAAACAAGTAATGTTGATAATGATGAGGTTGGTATCGCCAAAAAATCAAATAACATCACCAATTCCGATGATATTATAGTTCACCAGGCAGTATCACCAAACGGCGACGGGATTAATGATTACTTTGCGATTGACGGGATAGAGAACCACGCTGATAACCACCTATTAATCATGAACTCGGGCGGCTCACTGGTGTACGATGTAAAAGGTTATGGAAATAACGGCAACTTTTTTGATGGGCACTCCAACAAAACTAATACTATGCAAAAACCAGGAACTTATTATTATTCGCTGGAATACAGTGATGGGCACCAAACAAAACGCAAAACAGGATATATTATACTTAAATATTAATAGTGAAAGAAATTACATTGCGCGAATTGACATTCATGTTTAGTAAAAAAACAATTATAAAATTAAGCTTAAGTCTGCTGCCGGTATTAATTACCTGCAGCAGCGTTTTTGCCCAGCAACAGATTTATAGCTACAGTCAATACGCTGATAATCTTACAGCAATAAACCCCGCTTATTCAATGCTTGATAAAGCCGGTTCGGTGAGCGTACTGGGACGTAAGCAGTTTATCGGAATAGATGGAGCGCCAAGCAGCGTGATGTTTAATGCCAATTTTCCTGTTGAATCAATTAATGGTGCAGCAGGGGTTTATGTATTGAATGATCAGGCCGCAGTTGAGCACCAAATAGAATTTAATGCGTTTTTTGCTAAGGGAATACAGTTAACACAAACCAACTACCTCGCTGTTGCTTTAAATGTGGGGGTGCGCAACTATGTTGGTAATTATTCTCAGCTGGATGCATCAGATCCGCAGTTTAGGAATGATGTGCGCGAAACAAAACCCAATATAGGCTTTGGAGTAATGTTATATGGCGCTAATTACTACCTCGGCCTTTCGGTACCTGAGTTTACTATCCGTAGTTTGGGTACAGCATCCGAGCAGCAGGCCAACTACCTGCGCACGCACTATCACTTTTCAGGGGCGTACCTGGCCGATATAAGTGATGATGTAAGGTTTAAACCTGCAACTCTGGTTTCCTATGTAAACGGATCGCCGGTTATTGCGAATGTGTCAGGTACTTTCTACCTGAAAGAGCAACTGGGTATTGGCCTAAACTATCGTACCGATAAAAAAGCGGCGGCTATGTTGTCCATAATTGGCAAATCATTTAGAATAGGGTATAGCTACCAGTTTGGCACATCGTCAAATAACCTGGGCGGTGTAAATATTACCACGCATGAGGTAGGTATAAGTTACAGGTTTGGAAATGTAACTGAAAGTAAGTTATTATGAAAAAAATATAGTCAAAGTAGAAATAACGAAAGCAAATTAATAACATGCAAAAATGGCAAAGTGACTAAGCTTTGCCATAATTTACCATCGCTTTTGAATTAACCCAGGCCGAACCGCAGCACATGCTTTCCCTGTGTTTTTCAGTAAAAAGGATCATTGGAAAGTGGAAATAAAGTATAGTCTCTATTTACCACTAATCTTAAAGTCTGAACTTAGTTTTTCATCAGCAGAGTTACTACCCAAAATCAGCTTATAATCACCCGGATAAAGTTTCCAGTTATGCTTTGTTAAATCCCATTTCTGTAGTTCCTTTACCGCGATCTTTATGGTAACCATTTGCTCATTTCCTTTTGTAATGGTAACCCTTTTAAAGCCTTTAAGCTCTTTTAATGGCATTCTGTCGAGGTTTGGATACTTGATATAAGCCTGCACAACCTCATCGGCATCCATGTTACCTGTATTTTTAACCTTAATGGTTATACTGATGGTATCTTTCGCGGCATATTGTTTTTGCAGTGCCGAAGCAGTTTCATAACTGAAAGTAGTATAGCTTAAGCCGAAACCAAAAGGATATTGAACGGAGCCACTAAAGTAGCGGTATGTACGCCCTTTCATGCTATAGTTCTCATATTTAGGGAGATCATTAACCGAATTATAAAAAGTAAGCGGTAAATGACCAGACGGGCTGATCTTTCCAAAAACAATATCAGCCAGCGCGTTTCCGCCTTGTTCGCCGGGGTACCAGGCAAATATGATAGCATCAGCATATGGTGCTATGGCAGATACATCCACATCGCTACCGGCAGTAATTACAGCAATGATAGGTTTTTTAACACCTTTGCGTAAGGCTTTCATAAAGGCTATTTCGCTGGCTGGCAGGCTCAGGTTCTTTTTATCACCACCAGATTCGGAAAGGAAGGCATCTCCGGCTTCGCCTTCCAATACGGGCGATAAACCCAATACGGCTATGGTTACATCGGCATTGCCGGCACCCCAGATACCGCCAAAATGGGTGGTATCACGATAATCGCAACCAAGGTCATATTCCACGCGTGTGGCGGCGTCAACCGCGCCGGTTATGCCCTCTACAAAGGTTACTACTTTACTGCTTACACCGTGGTAACTGCCTATCATAGCATCCAAAGCGGCAGCGTTAGGACCTAATACCATAAAACTGGAGTATTGGCCCTGCTTGAATGGCAATATGTTATTGTCGTTTTTTAACAACACCATGCTCTGCTGTGCTACTTTACGGGCCAGGGCTATATGCTGCGCATTATGGATGCTATCTACACCGTAGGTTTTATAAGGGGCAGCTCCGCCTTCATCAAAAAAGCCTAACTTAAATTGGGTTTTTAAGATACGGGACAGCGCTACGTCAACCTCTTTTTCTGTAAGCAGTTTTTGTTGTACAGCTTTAACAAGATCTCCCTGAAAAACTGATGAACAATCCAGGTCGATACCAGCTTTTATACCGGCGGCTGCTGTTTCAACAGCTGTAGGTATGGTTTTATGAGTTAAAAAAACATCATCCAGGGCACCACAGTCAGTTACTACATGGCCTTTAAAACCCCATTCGTTTCTTAGAATACCGGTAACCAGGTTTTTGTTAACCGAGTTGGGCACACCGTTTATGCTGTTATAAGCTGTCATTACCGATTCAACCCCCGAATTAACCAAAGCATGGAATGCATACAGGTAGGTTTCACGCATGTCTTTTTCGTCCACAATTGCATCAAACGAATCGCGGGTAGCTTCGGGGCCGCTATGTGCTGCGAAGTGCTTGGCAGTAGCCGATGCTTTCAGATAACGGGTATCGTTTCCCTGCATTCCCTGTACAAATGCCGAGCCAATATGTGCAGTCAGGAATGGGTCTTCGCCATAAGTTTCCTGTCCGCGGCCCCATCTTGGATCACGGAAGATATTAATGTTAGGTGTCCAGAAGGTGAGGCCCATGTATTGTAAATGGCGATCCATTGCTGTGGATACGTTATATTTTGCCCTGGCCTCGGTTGATATTACATTTGAAACCGAATCTATCAGGCTTTCGTTAAAAGTTGCCGCCATACCTATGGCCTGCGGAAATATGGTGGCCTCACCGGCACGGGCAACACCATGTAAACCTTCGTTCCACCAGTTGTAGGCAGGGATGCTCAAACGGGGAACGGCCTTGCTGCGATACCCTAACAAGGACACTTTTTCTTCTAAGGTTAGCTTGGCTATCAAATCCTTTACCCTTAGTTCAATCGATTGCGAGGCGTCTTTGTAGATAGCAGTTTTTTGCGCGGTAGCCGGCAAAGCCGTCAATAAAAAAGCGCTGCTTAATAAGCAGGCAGCGCCCTTTTTTATCAACTTTTGTGTTATAAAATTCATTATTCGTGGATGTTTTATATAGATTTATGTAGATATATAGTAAGATTATTTAGTTTGGGGCAAGATACCAGCTTTTTTTATTTTGGCAATGATACCACCCGCTACTTCTTTACCTTGTTGGTTCCCTTTTTCGATACTTTCCATATAATGGATGCCTCCGTAAAAGCGAGACATCGATRCCTCGGCTGCTGCCTCGCGAAATGATTTAAAATCGCGCTGGCTGCTGCCGAAGGGAATTTCGGTATTATCCGTATAGGCAAAGTTATCACCCAGTAAATAGGTAAGTAGCTCAGCCGACGCATTGGAAATTACCGCATGGCCGCTGGTGAACTCCGGGAAGGGGGGCGTTTGTAAAACAGGCTGCCATTTTACATCCATATACCGGTTAATATAGGTTTCGGGGCGGATGCGGTTACTGGAGAATTTTTCCTCCCAGCAGCTGATAAAAGCATCCATGAGTGTTAGTCCCTCTAAAGCAGTTACCATTATGGAGTGGTCAAAATCAAGATGTGCCTGTTTGGTAACCAGTCCTGTTATATGCATCCAATGCCCGCCCGGACTGATCTTTTTATAACCAATAGCCATGTGGCCCGAAGTAGTGATGGCGAAAGGGTTGCAATCCCAAAACAAGGCAATATTAATTTGTTCGGTAGTGAGGTGTTTCGAGATTCCATAAACGGCCTTAACCTGTTTATAAAATGCCGATGTGGTATCCTTACTAAATGGAATTAAAGGTGCCGGCTTATACTGGTTGGCCGAATCAATCACCATGGTACGTATGGTACGCCAGTTTGGCTCAACTGCTTCAAAATATCCCGGGGGGGTTGGGTACCATTTACTTTCATCTTTTATAGGGGTATATCTTTTTAGAGCGCTTAATTTACTGTAGTTATCTGATTTTGAAAAACCTACCGCAATTTTTGATGCTGTTTCTGCTACTTTAACAGAATTATCAATGATACTTTGATCAACCTTGGTTTTTTGAAGTAACTGGATAAACGCGTCCTCATCATCCTTAAGCATAAAGCCCGATGGCAGCATAAGCTTAGCCGTTTCAAGGATGCTGTAATAGGCAGCTATTTTATAGTCGTATTTGGTATGGATGGTATCTAAACTGTTATTAGGCTTATAGTCCTTTACAAATTTTTGCAGTTGGGGTATGGTTTTATTGTTGGCGGCAACAATGTTGTAAGCACCCAGCATGGTATAAGCATAGTAGCGCGCAGCAACCGGTGGACTAACCACATCATGCACCATCACCATGGTTACAGCATTCACTGCATGATCCGGTTGTAAATAATCCGGGTAATCATTAGCGGTGTTTTGTGCATAAGCCTGCCTGGTTATTATAGCACAAAATATAATAAGCGATATTTTTAAGTAATTCATTATTCTTTATAAAATTGAAGCGGACCGTCGCTCACGCCTATCAGTAAATATGGTATATTCTTGATATTGATCTCCACCGCCGATTTTACATCGCCCATAACCGAAAGCCCGGATGTTGGCTGATCTACATAAGTAAAACCTCCCTTGCCATCGCCTTTTAACAGGCACCCGTAATTTGCATCAATACTGCCAATCTTGAGTCGATTATCGGAGTGATTACCTAACAAAAGAACATCGGTATGTCCGTCATGGTCAAAGTCGCCGGTTATTACCTGGCTTACAGGGGCAAACTGTGCTTCTATTGGTAAAGGTGCAGGTGTAAACTTGCCATTATTGTTGATGAAAAGCGTTGTTTGTATATTGTTAATGCTCAGCTTCCCGGCTTTGGCAAGATCATCGGTGCTAAAAATTTCATTGATGGAGGCATCAGCATACATTTTGTAGGAGCTAAACTTCCTGCGCATCGGGTAAATCTGCTCGTTCAGTTCGTCCCGGCTTACAAAAGGATAGCTTTTACCCTGGATATAGAAGTTAAAGAAAGGATCGATAGAACCATTATTGTCCAAATCGGTAAAGTACATTTCGGCAGGTTCCTTATCACTTGCGCGGATCTGGGTGTTTAAGCCCAGGTTTCCTGCAATCAAATCGGTTTTACCATCACCGTTTACATCGGCAAAGGCAATTTTATTCCAAAATCCTTTTTGAGGCGTGTCAAAATAATCGCTGGTTTTATCTTTAAAGCCATCCTTGTCATTTATCAAAACAGTGACCGGCATATATTCACCACATACTACCAAATCTTTGCGGCTATCATTATTAAGGTCTATCCATTGTGCATCGGTAACCATTCCAATTTTATTAAATGGGATAGCGGCCGCTGTGAATTTCCCCTTACCATCATTTACCAGCAGGTAGCTTTGCGGTGCCGCCGGATATTGACCCGGAATTACCCTRCCACCTACAAACAGGTCGATATCGCCATCACCATCAAAATCGCAGGGCTTTACAACCGATTTACTGTTGGCATTAAGTACCGGTAAGGCGGTAGGAGAGAGTACAAAGCGGCCATTGCCTTCGTTGATATAAAGTTCGTCCTGCAGATCGGCAGTATTGGGATCATATAACGAATAACCACCTTTTGCTATGTACAGATCTGGTTTACCATCGCCATTGGCATCAAAAAATGCAGCTGCAGATGTAGTGCCGATATTGTTGGTAATGCCACGAACGAGATCCTTTGCCAGGTATTTACCTCCTGCCTGTTGCAGAAATATTTTACCCGGACTATCCTTTTCGCCGCTTACAAATAAATCCTCCAATCCATCGCCGTTTACATCGGCTTTTACAATAACCGGGGCTGTTTTGGAGTACATGAACAGCATTAACAGCTGGCGTTTAAAATCATTCAGGGTGATCTCTTCCGGTTTAAAATCAATGATAGGTTCAGCATGCTTAAAAACGGTCTTTTTAACCACAGCAGACTGTGCAGATGATTTTTCTGTTGGCTGATATTTGATGGTAAGCAACTGATCTGCATTAACAACTTTAAGCAACTGCGAGGAATTATCGGGCCAGATGATGCGTACAGAATCAACCTTTTTGGTATCTCCCAAACCAAAATTCAACGTAGTTGATACACATGAAAGGTAACCGCGGTTAGGATTAACTTCCTGGTATTGTATGTTTTTACCTGTGTATACACTTACTTTGGCGCCAATGGCATTGGTGTTTTTACCGGTGCCTTTTAGTTTGATAGCCAGATAGGATGTGTTATTTGCTTCGCGACTGGTGTTTTGGTAAACAGATGCCGGCTGATTGATATTGTTAATCACCAGGTCAAGGTCACCGTCGTTATCCAGATCCACATAAACGGCTCCGTTTGAAATATTTTGTTGGTTAAGGCCCCATTCCACCTGTTTATTGGTAAAGGTAAGGTTGTGGTTGTTCCTGAAAATATAATCGGGTACAGCAGTTGAAGGCATGGCCATTACAAGGTCCATCAGGCGGAATGGTTCGCCTGCCATTGCTTTCTTGATCTTATAATCGCCCCAGTAGCGTAAAAAATCTTTATTGGTATAGTCTCTTAAGTAACCGTTGGTAACAAAAATATCCTTATAGCCATCGTTATCAAAATCGGCAATGAGGGGGCACCAGCTCCAGTCGGTATTTGATACACCTGCAAGTTGTGCGATTTCGCTGAATGTGCCATCGCCATTGTTCAGATGCAGCATATTGCGCATATATTGTTTGTAAAGTCCCTGGTTTTGCATCAACGCAAACGACTCATAGTTTTCTTCTAATTGTAATGATTTTTGCCTGTGGTTATCCTCGGGCAACATATCAAGTGTCATAATATCGGGCAGGCCGTCATTATTAAAATCGGCAATATCAACACCCATCGAAAAGTGCGACATATGCCTTAACATGTCTTTTGATTTTTCGGTAAAAGTACCGTTGTGGTTGTTAACGTACAGGTAATCCGGTTCGTTATAATCGTTTGTTACATAAATATCGGGCCATCCGTCTTTGTTAATATCGGCAATGGCCACGCCCAGCCCAAAGGTGAGCGGATTTTGAACTATTCCGGCTGTTTTTGATACATCGGTAAAATGGCCGTTATCGTTTCTGAACAGTTTATTGCTGGCTAAATCATCAGTTTGATTTTTATAGCGGGCCAGCTCCATGTTATCTATTTTTTTAATGTTATGGTTCAGCAGGAACATATCCAGGTCGCCATCATTATCATAATCAAAAAATACTGCCTGTGTACTGTATCCTGGGTCGGCTAAGCCATAAGCTTTGGCTTCTTCCTTAAATTTGTTATTGCCCTGGTTTATAAATAATTGGTTGCTACGGGTTTCGTTATCAGTTTTGCCAGAGTAGCATACATAAATATCTAACAAGCCATCGCCGTTAACATCGGCCATAGTAACGCCGGTTTTCCATGAATCCCTGCGGCCTCCCAGGTCGGGGCTGGCATCATTAGTAATATCTTTAAACTTCATTTGCCCCATATTCACATATAGTTTATTGGGCTTCATGTTTCCTGTAAATAGCAGGTCGGGCAGGCCATCGTTATTTATATCGCCAACAGCTACACCACCACCATTATAAAAATACTCGTATGATAACACGTTGAGCGATTCGGTCTCGTTGATATCATTACTGAATTTGATATTGGTTTCTTTGCTGTTCAACAGCTTAAATAGAGGTTGCTGGGAGTAGGAGGGAAGTGCAGAAAAACTAAGCACGGCAGTAATTACAGCAGGGAAGCCGATTGCGCGTTTTAAGAAATATAAATTAATCAGGGACATAAATACTTTAATTAAAACTTATGGTTGGGAGCGCACAGTTCTAAAAAGGTTGTTAATCAATATAAAGGTAGTAAAACAAACAGGGAGACAATAATGTCTCCCTGTTTGTTAAGGAAATTAAATTTTATTTATCCCAGTAAATTCTTGAGGTGAAAGTATCACCACCAGAAAGCCTGCCTACTGCTGCAGCCAGATTAGTAGGATTAGTTGAAGGTAAAGTAACCGGGTACGGCATCCTTCTTGGAATATCTGTAGCAAATTGGTTAGGGTAAGTAACTTTGGTTAAAACAGGGAATCCGGATCTTTTCCAGTTATTCCAGTTTTCGTTAAAGTTAAATACAGTTGCAGTTTCTACATAATACTCCATGTTAATTTGCTGTAATGCAGTAGCAGGAACCAAAGGGTGTGTAGCAACATAAGTAGCTATGGCTGCAGCATCAACAGATGTAGTGCCAAACTGACTTAGTGTTTCCATATCAGCCTTAAGCGCATTTGCGTAATGAGTAGCAGCAACACCTGTTGCCCAGCCTCTAAACGCGGCTTCTGCCAGTAATAGTTCGGTTTCGCCGTAAGTTAACAGGAAGTTATAACGGTTACGATCATCGTACACAGCAAATTGAGGGCGCGAGTATTTGCCGTCAGGTGCTGGTGCATCGCCAGAAACAGAAGGATCAGCAGGCGAAGTGCCTGGGTATCCGGGAGCTTTTGAAATATCTGTTGAGCCACCTTTCAGGTCGTAACCATTGGGCATACCTGTTTGCAGCGCGTAGGTGTTAACACCAGCAGCCTTGGTTTCGTTGGCAGCTTTGCCTGTGCCTGCAGAAATTTCGGCTACGGCGCTCACGCGTGGATCAGCGGTGCTCTTCATGTAGTCAATCAGCGTTTTTCCCCATCTTACTTCTCTAAAGTCATCAGTAACCAATAGTGCTGCTGCATCAGAGTTACCGTTACCGTTGGTATAGTCGGCTTTTACTTTTGCATTATCGGCAATGCTTGCCATTGTACCTCCGGCGTATGCTTTTTCGGCATATTTTTGAGCAGTAGCAGCATCAACTTTGGTTAAGCGCATAGCGGCACGAAGCATTAATGAGTAACCCAATTTTTTCCATTGGGCAACATTACCGCTATAGAAAAGATCGCTTGTTGGGCCGGCTTTTGATGCATCTAACGCAGCACATGCTTTATCCAATTGGTCGAGCATGGAAGCATAGATGTCTTTTTGAGTATCAAATACAGGTGTAAATATTCCTGATTTTGCCTGGCCTTCCTGTGAAAAAGGGATATCACCGTAAGCATCGGTAACACGTTCAAGCATTAGTACGCGTAAAATAGTACCGCAGTTATCAAGGTTGCTATAGGCAGCATTTCCCTTAATCAAATTTTTCATTTCATCTATTAAGGTAGTGGCACTATAACCATTGTTCCAGGTACGGGCTTTATAGTCCTGGAAACTACCTGAAGCCACATATTTATCACCGTTACCATAATAATCATAGGTAGATGAAAGCGCCTGCGACCACATACTTTGAAAAAGCAATTGATCATAACCCGTATTTGAAAACTGGATTTGTGCCTGTGCTATTAAAAAGTTTGGATTAAACAAGGCAGCATTTACCTTGGTAGGGTTAACGTTAACCTGATCAAAGTTTTTTGAACAGCCTGCAATAAGCGTAGCCCCCGCAAGCAAACAACTATATATATATCGTTTTTTCATCTTTTGTTATTTTTTAAATTTGAAGTTTAAGTTAAACCCATAAGTCCTAACAGCAGGAACGCTTGTGCCTTCAATACCGGCATAACTAATACCGGGAGCAAAATTTGATTCAGGATCGATATTGTCGGTATGCTTCATGATAGTCCATAAATTTCTGGCCACCAATGAGAAGGTAATTGAACTAAGCGGTGTGTTTGCCAAATAGTTTTTACCAAATGTATAGCCGAAGGTTATCTGGCGAAGCTTAATAAAGCTGCCATCAAGCACGTTTAATGCTGATACACCACGGGCTAATGCCTGGTAATAAGTTTCGGCGGGTACATTTACTGTATTTGCTGCACCAGTTGCAGTAACACCCTGGCCAACTACGCCTGTTTCGCGGCCTGCAAGCGTCATTTTGTTTAAACCACGGAAGATGCTGTAGTAATTAGTTGCAGACAGTACTTTGTTGCCAAAGCGGTAATCAACCAGGAAGCCTAAATTGAAGTTTTTATAAGTAAAATCGTTGTTTAAGCCACCATAAAATTTAGGTATAACACTACCCATTGGGATGCGTGCGGTAGTTGTTGGGATACCGTTTGCATCAAAAATGATTTTGCCACTGGCATCGCGGGCATAATCATTTGCCAATATTTGCGGGCCAGCCATGCCTTTAACAAACGCTGTAGTAGCATTTAACGGGCGGTATGTACCTAAGCCGATATTTGCACCACTTTTATCTGTTTCTAAAACTTCATTTTTTACGTAAGTAAAGTTAAATGAAGGTGACCAGCTAAAGTCGCTTGTTTTAAAAGGAGTACCATGTAACTCAACCTCTATACCTTTATTTTGTACAGAAGCGGTAGCTGCGTAAGCATTTGTGTAGCCTGTTGACCAGTCTATACTACCATTAACAATTTCATTCTTTGTTTTGCGATCGAAATATGCTACATCTACACCTAACCTATCGTTAAAAAACTTCAATTCGGTACCAATTTCAAGCTCTGTTAAAGTGTAAGGCTTTAACATAAGGTTTGCTAATTGCGAACTGAAACCACCAGCGTTTACACCGTTAATAGCGTTATTAACGCTATAATATATCTGGTTAGCATACGGTTCTGCGCCCGCGCTTGTTTTTGCATAGGCAACCCGAAGTTTTCCAAAATCTAAACCGTTAATATGTGCAAGATCAGAGAAAATAAAACTTGCAGAAACAGACGGTGTAAAGATGCCCGGACCCAGATCTTTTCCGATACTGCTATAGTAGTCATAACGGCCGGTTGTACCTATTACTAAGAAATCTTTGATAGCAAAATCAGCTGTGTAGTATGCTGAGTGTACTTCAAGTTTTTTAGGATCAAGATTGCCACTATTCCTGCTTGGCAGGTTTGATAAGTCGTAAAAATATGGGATAATGAAGTTACTACCACCGATAGAAGTACCTGAATAATCATTTTTACGCACGTTACCACCAAACGAAAGATCAAGATTCAAAAGGTCTTTCACGAGGTCATGTTTTGCGCCAAATAACACGTCGGCGTTAAACTCTGTAGTTTGAGAGGTTTGCGTATTCATGTTACCATTACCACCAACATAAGCAGTACCTGTTGGTTCGATATTTAACCTCCTATCGTTAATTTTATCATAACCAATACGGCCCTGAGCGTAAGCCCATGGTGTAATAGCATATCTTGCTGATATAGAAGATATTAAACGCTCTCTTTTGGTGTTGTTTACAAATTTGTAAGCAGCAAAGTAAGGGTTGGTTACATAAATATCATTATTCCATTGTTGTTCACTTCCGTTGGCCAGTGTACCTGGTGATAATATGCTTTGAGCCTCATTAGGCGCAAGGAACTGAACGTTGTTTGGGTTACCAGGACCGTCACTTAAACCAGAACGGTTTTTAGCATCGTCTATAACATAGTTGGCAACCAGGTTTATATCCAGGTTTTTTATAGCAGTTTGTGAGCCGTTAAAGTTAAAGCTTTTCCTGTTTAACCCGCTGTTTGGTGTAATAGCATGGTTATTCATATCAGATAATGATAAACGGAAAGCACCAGATTCACCACCACCTGTTAAAGAAACCGTATTGGTAAAGGTGTTGCCTGTTTTGTAAAACTTGGTGTAATCATCGCTGGTTTTTGAATAAGCATAATTTTTGCCATCAAACTGAATTACCTGTGATCCATCCAATTTTGCACCCCATGCCAAGTTTCCTGAAGATAAGGCACCTGCAGCGTTAGTAGGTTTCAAACCATTTTCGCCCTGGCCATACACTGATTGAAAATCGGTATTATCATAAACCTTGTCCATCTGGTAATTGGTATTATATTCAACACCAAAGCCCGAGTTTTTCTTGCCGGATTTTGTAGTGATCAAAATTACGCCACCTGTTGCACGCGTACCATATAGCGCTGATGCCGACTGACCTTTTAAAACAGTCATTGTTTCGATATCATCAGGGTTGATGTTGGCAATACCGTCGCCATAATCTGCACCTCCCCATTCGCCTGACTGGCCTCTTTGGGTATTATCCATTGGTACGCCATTAATTACAAACAAAGGACCTTGAGAAGTACCTGTGCTGGTTACACCACGTAATAGAATACGTGCTGAAGAACCCGCGCCACCATTTGCACCGCTGATACTTAAACCTGCTACACGGCCTTCTAATGACATGGCAACGTTTGATTCTTTTGCCTTGTCCATTATGTTGCCATTAACTGTAGTAACCGCGTAACCTAATTTTTTCGACTCTTTTTTGATACCCAATGCTGTTACCACTACCTCATTAAGACTTTTGGCAGATATGGTTAACTTAACAGAAAGTTCTGTTTTACCTGCCACAGCTACTTCCTGGGTTTCGTAACCTAAGAACGAGAAGACAAGTATAGCATTATCGGGAGCATTTACCGAGAAATTACCATTGGCATCAGTAATAGTACCTGTAGTAGTTCCTTTAACCCTAACCGAAACACCTGGTGCAGGGGTACCGTTTTCATCAACTACTTTACCACGAATAACCGCGGCGCTTACCGTCTCATTTTTTTGAGAAATAACGATCAGGTTATTTTCCAGCTCGGTGTAGGTAAAATCTGAATTGGCTAATAGTTTGTTAAGCACGGAAGTAACTTCTTCGTTTTCAACGTTCAGGGTTATTTTTTTACCTGAAGGTATTTTACGTTCGCTGAATACAAAGTGATAGTTGGTTTGCTTTTGAATAGCAGAGATAACCTTGCCAAAAGCAACCGACTTTACATTAAACGTGACTTTTTGTTGTGAGTATACTTTGGCCATCGATTRCAGGCTAAAGAACACTGTTAAAATAAATGTCAATTTCATTATTAATATGGACTTAAATAGCCAATAGTTATCTCTTACACCCTTTGGGTGTTTAAAATATTTCATACTTTTACTTAATTAAAGGTGACTTGATTAAATGGCAATGTTCTGTTCGAGAGAACATTGCATGAATAACTAACAGATCTTCATCTTAACGGGGATTACCATTGGTGATTCCCGTTTTTTTTTTGGGTATGTAAAGGTTCCTTTATTTCATAGGCTTGCTTAATTCATTAGTTTGGTTAATAAATATATACGGTTTCATTTTTGTATTTATAGGAAAAATGTTCAATAAGTTGCAACGCGCTTAATGCTTGTGTAATGGTTTCTTTTTCAAAAACCCCGGTAAAATGATAATCTTTTGCAACTGAATTTTTAAATTTCATTTTTATACCATACCAGCGTTCCATTTTGTTGGCTAATTCATTAAAGTCTTCGTCTTTAAAAACAAGCCTGTTATTTACCCATGAGGTTTCAACAACTGTGGTATCATTTGATCGCAGATAAGTAAGATTGGTTAAGGCGTAGCTGGTTTTGGCACTGTCGGGGGTTTGCGCCACTAAATTCCTGTTTATCG
>NZ_JBFUKF010000116.1:0-14703 GCF_056400985.1 Mucilaginibacter sp. P4_G9
TGTCTATCCTGCAAATGCCTAATGGTATTCCTGTAGCAACAGTTGCGCTAAACGCGGCTAAAAACGCAGGTATATTGGCTGCACAGATATTATCAACCGCCGATGAATACCTGGTTAAAAATCTTATAGATTTTAAAGAAGACTTGAAGAAAAAAGTAGAAGAATCTGCCAAAGAAATGGAATAGTGAATTAGCAGTTTGCTGTTCTTTGAAGATGAGGATGCTAAAAATTCGGGTAATCCTCAAATCTGGTGGATCCAGGTCCAGGCAAGATAGGTGTTCAATAGAATAGCAAACTACTAACTTAATTGAGCGCCGGGTTTTCGGGGAAGTTAGCAATATGGGCGTAACGATTACCCAAACTTATCACTACATCTTTCCAAAGATTTTGCTCGTCGGTGCCGAAAAGGGTTTCTGATTTAAACTTATCAGACACTATCCAACTATTAGCAGTGATCTCTTCTTCGAGCTGAAGGGCCGTCCAGCCCGAGTAACCTGCAAAAAATTTGATCTCGGTTTCGCTAAGCTGATAATTGCCTGCCAGTTTTTTTACCATATCAAAATCGCCACCCCAAAATAAACCGGGAGCTATCTCTATACCGCCTTCAATTTTTTCGGGAACACAGTGGATAAAATGCAGCGTGTTTTTAGCCACAGGTCCACCTTCATAAACCGGCATCTCGGAGTAGGAAACATCTGGCAGTACATCGCCAAGCATATATTCGCCCTGGTGGTTTAAAATAAAACCCATGGCGCCATCGGGAGAAAATTCTGTGAGTATAATAACGGATCGTTTAAAATTCGGATCCATCATAAATGGTTCCGAAATAAGTAAACGCCCCGCGGCAGCCGAAATAAGACTTAGCATAAAGGTTTATATTTATAATAATACAACAAGCATAGTAAAAATATGTTCATTTATGAAAATGAATTCTATTCAATGTATACGGATTAATTAATTTGTAAGTTTGCATAAATGGATCAGCAGGAACTACAAAATTTAAGGCAGGATTATTCTGCCGCTACTTTATTAGAAAACAACACCAAGGCCGACCCGATAAACCAGTTTGAACAATGGTTTAACGAAGCCTTAACCGCAAAATTGCCCGAACCTAATACAATGATACTTGCAACGGCTACAACAACAGGAAAGCCATCGGCGCGGGTGCTTTTATTAAAGGGTTTTAACCATGCAGGCTTTGTATTTTATACTAATTACTTGAGYCGTAAAGGTAAAGAGATAACCAAAAATCCGCAAGGGGCAATAACTTTCTTCTGGGGCGAACTGGAACGCCAGGTACGCATTGAAGGTACTATTGAAAAATTAAGCAAAGAAGAATCAGAAAGATATTTCCATTCGCGCCCTAAAGGTAGTCAACTCGGCGCTTTGGTGTCGCCGCAAAGCCAGGAGATTGATGACCGTAATGTGCTGGAGGAAAAAATGAGCCAGCTGGAAACCGAGTACGAAAGTAAGGAAGTTCCAAAACCGTCATATTGGGGCGGATATATTTTAAAGCCGCAGATGGTAGAGTTTTGGCAAGGCCGTGAAAGCAGACTGCATGACCGTATTCTTTATAAAAGAACTGATAAAAAAAACTGGAAAAAAGTACGTTTAGCTCCATGATGTTTAACGATATCAAATTATTACTTATCCAAAAATTTGGTGAGGCTGTAATTACAGGGGAAGAAACCGGTGGGCTGCAACCCGCTTTGCTCATTAACCCTGATGATATTGACGGGGTATGCCTCGAGCTTCGTAATAATCCTAAAACTTACTTTGATTTTCTCTCGAGCATTAGCGGGGTGCATTATAATGATGAAACTAACCGTTATGGAGTGGTTTATCACTTAGCTTCCATTCCCTACAAAACGCAGCTTACACTTAAAATAAGCAAATCACATGATCGCGAAAGCGATCAACTGCCCGAATTTAAAAGCATAACCAGCGTTTATCGTACTGCCGACTGGCATGAACGCGAAGCTTACGACCTGTTAGGCATCTTCTTTACCAATCACCCCGACCTGCGCCGCATCCTGTTACCCGATGACTGGGAGGGTTTTCCACTTCGCAAGGATTATAAGGCTGCGGAGTATTATAAGGGGATTAAGATAGATTAAGAGCCCCCGCCTCATCTAAATCTTCTCCAAAGGAGACGGACTTTTGGTTTGCATATTTTACAAAAGCCTTGCGGTATTAAAAACACCGCAAGGCTTTTTATTTGCCGTAATTGGAACCCTCTCCTTTGAGAGGGGCGGGGCTTGCCTTGTTAAAAATTGTTAAATAAATTTGTTAATTACGAAATAATCGTAGATTTACGAAATAATCGTAATTGATATGGAAAAATTATCTAAACAGGAAGAGGAAGCTATGCAGGCAGTATGGCAAAGCGGCGCGGGTTTTATAAAAGATTTTCTTGACCAGATGGGCGAACCTAAGCCACCGTATACTACACTGGCATCAACCATAAAAAACCTGGAACGTAAAGGATTTTTACAAAGCGAAAAAATGGGCAACTCGTTGCGCTACAGTGCTGCTATTAAAGAAGAGGAGTACAAAAAGCGTTTTATGAGTGGTTTTGTGAGTGATTATTTCCAAAACTCTTATAAAGACCTGGTTACTTTTTTTGCCAAAGAAAAGAAACTAAGCGCCAGTGATCTGCAGGAGATCATTAAACTGATTGAAAAACAATAAATCATAAAGCCATGCCAGCATTATTTGTTTTTTTACTTAAAGTAAATGTTGCACTGTTATTGTTTTGCGCGGGTTATTACCTGGTATTAAGGCATCTCACCTTTTATACCCTTAACCGCTTTTATTTGCTTGCCGCCATTGTGTTTGYCAGTATATATCCCCAAATAAACCTGAGTGATTTTGTTAAGCGACACGAAAGTTTGGCCAAACCGGTACAGCAGGTAGTAATTAACTGGCAGGCCCCGGCGCAGGCCCTGGTAAAACAGGCTGATAAACCAAACTATTGGTTTTATGTTGAAGCGATCTTCTGGATAGGGGCGGGTTTACTTGCTATCCGGTTAATGATACAACTATTTTCTTTATACAGGTTATATAAAAGTTCACAACCAGCAACCATTGGCAATCACCGGGTAAGGGTGATGAATACAGATGTAGCTCCATTTTCGTTTTGGCAAAGCATTTTTGTAAACCCCGCCAACCATGCCCCTGCCGACCTGAAAGCCATATTATTACACGAGCAGGTGCACGTAAACCAATGGCATACGGCCGATATTTTGCTTGCCGAGTTTAGCAGCATATTTTACTGGTTCAACCCCGGTATCTGGCTCATGAAAAAAGCTATCCGCGAAAATATAGAGTTTATAACCGACCAAAAGATCCTAAAAAAAGGTATCGATAGTAAAACTTACCAGTACAGCCTGGTTTCTGTAAGTTTTAGTAACACACAACCCGGCATAGTTAATCATTTCAACTTATCAACCATAAAAAAACGGATCATCATGATGAACGCGAAAAGATCTTCAAAAATAAACCTAACCCGTTATGCTTTCCTGGTGCCCGCAGTTATTGCTATGCTGTTGGTTTTTAGTATCTCAAAGGCCGATTTTGTGAAAAAGAGCGCTGCGTTTAAATCGATAACCGTACTATCAAACAAAGTTGGTAACGCAGTTGGTATAAATAAGATGGCGGCGACTATAAAATCAATTTTACCGGGTAAGGATGAAAATAAAACTTCGGCGGCTATAGCTGATAGTAGCCCCGGCGACATTAACACCAGCCCGGTGTTTTATCTTGATGGTGTGCAGGTTTCAAATGCCAATGGCTTTGGCGATGATACCGAAAGCATTGATTACCTTACCGCAACGGATGCCAAAAAGTATTTTAATGCCGGCGATGGCAACCATGCAGTGGCTTTTGCAACAAGGAAAAATTCAGCAGCAGGCAAAGCGCTCAGAGAAAAAATAACGCAACTTGTAGCCGCAGGCAAAATTAAAATAAACACCGTTAACAAAGGGGCTATTGAACGTGTAAATACCAAAATGAATGTTATTTTAAATGACATGGCAAATGTAGATACCACCAAACGGTCTTTTTACATACATTTCAATGGAAACGACTCGGTTATTTGTTATATAAATGGTAAAAAAGGAGATTTCAAAAGTGTAAATCCCGACGATATATTAAATATCAACGTATTTAAAAATAGCGATGCTGCGCAGTTTATTGATGAAAAAGTGGCCGATAACACAGGCGTTGTATTTGTAACTACAAAAAATTCGGCCGAAGGATTAAGGTTTAAAGAAAGGCTGGATAAATATGCCAGTACCCCACATGGCARAGATATTACGGTTACCGGATTTAATAGTAACCAGGTAAAAGATAAAGTTGAGGATGTAGTAGTTGTTAATGATGTGAAAATTGCCGGCGACACTTTAAAGGATGCAAACGGCAAAATAAAACGTATTTATTATACCAATACGGCTAAGCCCAATGATCCGGTAGTAATCAACGGTAAAGTGGTAAAGTCGCTTACCGGGGTAACGGTTTCTGGTTATGGAAAACAGGTTAAATCTAATGTTAAAGTTAATGGCGTTGTAGTTGCCGGTAATAACGATGATTTGGATGCTGTTACCGTAAATGGCGCAGGAGTAAGTAATGTTGCAGTTACTAAAAAACGTTCGGGGAATGCCGCTTTGGCGTCGGTAACGGTTATTGGCTGGAAAAATGTACCGCTTTATGATAATATAGTTATAAACGGAAAACCGGTTAACGATACGATGTTAACGGCCCTGGGGGGTACGGGAAATAATGTTTATATCAGACGGCTACATGATACCGACAAAGCCAATCCACTTATTGTTATTGATGGTAAGGAAGCAACGGCGGGCCAGTTTAAAAGCCTTGATCCCCTCACTATTGATAATGTAAGCGTTTTAAAAGACCGCAGCGCCCAAGCTTACGGCGATAAAGGCAAGCAGGGTGTTATATTGATAACGCTTAAGAAGAAAAAATAGTAGTTGGTGAGTGAATTAAGTGAGTGGTTGAGTTGGATTAAGTTATTGCTAATCAAAATCTTCTTTCAAACCAGCCAACCACTTAACTCAATCAACCTAATCAACCACTCACTTTCAAAAAAACAGGGTTGATTAAGTTAATGGTTAGCAGTTAATAAGTTTGCTCTCCTTTTAACTTAATCAGCCCCGTTGTGATAAATAGTGAATTGGAGTGTTAAGTGGCCGGATTGACGCTCTGTTGATTGAACTTAATTAGTTGGCCTGACAAAATCAATTAATTTCAGTTCATTTTCAAATACTCAAATTTTAAAATCAACTTGCTACAGCAAGTTTTTCTGTTTCCAGGAGTTTAAGCAAAGCTTTTTCGGCCATATTAAGCTCGGCTGTTTTTATGTCTTCACGCTCACCAAGCTGGCTGATATATTTGAAGATAGTTCCATCCTCGTAGCTTTTTATTACCGTTGGGTGTACATAGTATTTTTTACAAACCGTGCGGGTATTACCAAGGTTTATAGCCACCTCATCTAAAACACTTACTATTTTTTTGCGGCATTCGGTTACGTTATCAARTTCGCCAGCTTCTTTAAATGCATATAAAGCGCTCACACTGCCGGCCCATGTCCGGAAATCCTTGGCTGTAAAATCCTCCCCGGTAATTTCTTTCAGGTAATTATTGATATCGCCCGAGCCTAAGCTGCAGCGTTCGCCGGCTTCATTGTAATATTGAAAAAGCTCTTTCCCCGGTATCTCGCGGCATTGTTTCACTAAACGTGCAAGCCTTTTACTTTGCAGGGCAATCTTATGAAAAACGCCTTTTTTACCTTTAAACTCAAACATTATTTTAGAGCCGTTAACGTTAACATGCCTATTTTGCAAGGTTGTTAAACCAAACGAGCCATATAATTTCTTATAAGATTCATTACCCACACGGATACCGGTCAATTCCATTAACCGCACAGCAAGGGCAACCACTTTTTTATGATCGTGGTTATGTCGGCTCAAATCTTTATCAACCTGTTCACGTATAGCAGGCAGGTGTGCCGCGAAGTTTTGCAGGCGATGGTATTTACTTTGGTTACGGATCTGGTTCCAACCGGAATGGTAGCGGTATTGTTTGCGCCCTGCAGCATCGGTGCCCGTAAACTGCAGATGCCCGTTTTCGTACGGCGAAATCCATA
Organism: Mucilaginibacter sp. P4_G9; assembly: GCF_056400985.1. NCBI lineage: Bacteria > Pseudomonadati > Bacteroidota > Sphingobacteriia > Sphingobacteriales > Sphingobacteriaceae > Mucilaginibacter > Mucilaginibacter sp. P4_G9. Next base: position 6,164 of record NZ_JBFUKF010000116.1, read on the forward strand.
CATTGGTATAAGCAGGGGGGATCACCAGTTTATTAAAACGGGTTAACAGTTCATTATCCTTAACCAGTTTGCCATCTGCATCATAAAAATTCCATCCCTTACCCACTTTTTTGCGGGTATAGCCGGGCAAAGAATCAGATGCGTAACGCAAGCCGGCCGCCTTTGCCGTGATCTTAGGGTCGCGACCAATTTTTTCGAGTTTTTTTTGTAAACGATCCATACCCCTGGTAGAACAAGGTGAAGATAATTAAGTTTTATTTTGAAGTGAGCCAGGCAGGCGACACAAGAATAATAAGATAATGATGAAATAAATTAACTCCTGTTTACCATTAAAAAAATAAAAAAAACACCCACCATAAATATGACGGGTGTAAGGCAGATAAGGTTTAGGTATAAAAAACGAAGATTTAGGCTTATTACTAATTATTTTAATGCCAAAAGATTTAGCAGTTTGTCTGATTTTGTTTCGTCGAAAACGGTTCTTACATATTTAAAGCCACTTTTGGTTGTGGCGGCAATAAGCTTGAATTTATTGCCTTCATCATCAAGAATGTAAGCCGTTCCATTATCATTTATCCAATCAAAAAGTACGTCTCTTGTTGTAATTCCCCGGTTTTGGGTATTGTCATCAACCCACATTAAAGTGTTGATAGACAGGTAAGGATTTTCATACTCATCGTCAGTTTTGGTAACACCAGTTATTTGTATGGGCATCGTTTTACTTATATCAGGGATTGATGGCATAAATTTCTGAAATTTATACAGGGCTGTCAATCCGTGAAAACACCGTATTTTACCCCGTTAAAACACGGGGTAAAAGGTAGATATTACCCTATGAAATATGAGATAAATTATTATTACTATAAAACGAAGATCAGATCCTGATGATGTTATTGTCCTTATGTTCAGGGTGTTTACTACTATTCGGCTTAGGAATGTTCCTGATAACGGCAATCAATGCCACTGCAATTAATCCCATTGCCTTTAAACCGAAACGCACAAAGGGTTTCATCACTTTCCATGCATTATGCGCAGTTTGTACTTCGGTTTCACGTTTTCCTATCTTATTTACGTTTTTGGGTGCCATAATGTTATTAAATTTATAATTAAGTGATATAGATATAAAAACCTTGCCATAAATTAACATTGCTATATTTGAATACTAACCAAACCTAAATGCAAATAAAAAACCATATTGGCCGAATCATTATTCTTGTTAGCGATTATGAGGATGCCTTGAAATTTTACCAGCTAAATTTTGATTGTAAAGTGTTGGTTGATTATACTACAGCCGAAGGGCAGCGTTTTTTACATGTGGGTTTTGATGATGCATCAGCAACAGGGATTTGGTTTTTAAAAACAGATACTACCGTTCCTGATAATAGGGTTGGTAATCAAACTAATGGCGAACCAACATTTGTTATGTATACCAATGCGTTGAATACTTTATATCAAAAGTTAGTTAAAAATAATGTTACAATAAAACAGGCCCCTATTTTTACCGGTGAGTATAGCTTTTTTCATTGTTACGATCTTTACGGCAACGGAATTATTGTGGTAGAATTGAAAGAGTGATTTTACAAATTTGCCTTTTATTTACGCCTTTTTCCTTAACTCAATAACAGTAACCTCGGGCCAGATGCCCAACCTGCCCGAGAAAGCCAGAAAGCCAAAACCGCGGTTAACATACAGATATCGGTTTTTCTCGCTGGCAAGGCCAGCCCAATCAAGGTATTTATATTTAACTGGGCTCCATTTAAAACCGGGTATCTCGATACCAAACTGCGCACCATGGGTATGGCCCGATAAGGTAAGATGAATATTTGTTGGATTGTAACGCACCTGTTCTTCCCAATGGGTAGGGTCATGAGATAACAATACTTTAAAGTCATCTTTTGGTACACCTTGYAAGGCCTTATTAAGGTCGCCTATCTGTGCAAAACCACGGCCCCAGTTTTGGACCCCAATAAGCGATATTTTATGACCGTCTTTTTCTATCGTCACATTTTCGTCCAGCAATAGCCGATAGTCTAAAGCTTTATGGTGCTGCTTTAATTTATCCAGATTGGCGGCTTTTTCCTGCGGACTGCTCCATTGAATGTAATCGCCATAATCATGATTGCCCAATATGGAGAACTGACCATAAGGCGCTTTAATGGAGCCAAACCTGTCAATATAAGGTTCTATTTCGGTGGCGGCGTTATTTACCAGGTCGCCGGTGAAAACAAACAGGTCGCTTTTTTGCGCTTTAACCATATCAATACCTTTTTGCATGGCCTCGGTATTGTCAAAACTGCCAGAGTGGATATCTGATAGTTGGGTAATAGTAAAGCCCTCGAAAGCATCGGGCAAGTCATCAAAATATAGTGTAGTGCGATGCAGCTTGTAATCGTATTTGCCTTTTAACATGGCATAAAAAAAGGAGGTAAATGGCACAGCCGCCATCAGAACAGCTATCTCACTGATAAATTTACGCCTGCCGGGGAAAGGCGATCCTTTACCTTTGGCACCTGCCCGGTTAAACAAACCGACAAAAAATCTGCCTGTATCACCCAAAAACAAAACTATAATGAAAACCAGTTTGGTTACAAAAAAGGTGAGGAATAAACTCAATATCCATTCATGAAAGGGGCGCATGCCACTTGCAGTGCTAAAAGCACCGAAACCTATTAACAGCAATGCGGTTACACCCACAGAAATTAGCAGGTATCCCCATAAAACAATATTGCGCCGGATTTGCGATGGCCAATTGGCGCTTAAGGTTTTCAGTCCCGAAAAAACATACCAGTCAAACAATAAACTGATGGCCGATATAATTACAAATACTTTAATAAAACCACTGCCATGCATAGATATACGGGTGTTAGGTAAGCAATTTAACAAATGATGAGGTAACTAGAGGAAAAAAATAGTTTCAGTCCGGTTTTCTCTCAAGAAAAAAGAAGAAAGAGCAATGTTGTGGTTTAGTTCTTGTTAAAGTTTGTTAAACCCAACGGGTATAAATAATACACTAAATTCTGTAACGTTTATGATTTTAAATTACCGCGGAGGTAAAAGTTAATCAAATGATTAATTTTTACTTTTATCAAACAAAGCTGTAAATACAAAAGCATATTTTTGATTATCAATTTTTAAACATCAATACCTATGGCAATATTAACAATTCAAATCCCAGACAACGAAGTAAGCACGCTATCAACCATTGTTGAACGTATAGCAGGCAGCATTATTAAAGTAAACGCCGATGAGGATATTTACACCAACGATTGCCTGCAAAAAGAGGATGATCTGAAAAATAAACTGGCATCATCATCGCCCTATAATCACTTCTGGAACGATTAAGCATTATCACAAAATTTAGGTTTTACCTGTTAATACACCATAAAAGCAAAACGCCTCCCGGTTTCAATCGGGAGGCGTTTTGTTTTGTGCAATGTGCTACTGTTTATTTACACTATTTAACATAAGCTGTAACGATTGCTTGTTTTTACGTAAGCCTTCAATAACGCCTATGTTTGTTTTTATAAAAGTAATTAGTGCATCGGTTGGCTCATCAGACCAGATCTTTTTGGCTGTTTTCATATTACTAATCAATGCCTGTGTTGACCTGATAATGCCCCATGGCAATCCCCACCATCCTAACAAAGCAGTGGTTGAGGTACCACTTTGATTTGTTTGCTGTAAACAGGTGGGGCAAGCTATTATTAGCTTCTTTTTGTACTGTGTTAACAGGATAAAGCTTTTGACTGTACCAATTACTGCCGCATTTAACGGTTGATGGGTACCGGCACAAATAGGGCAAGGCTGATTACGGATAAGTGAAACGTAGCTATCAAATTCTAAACTTCCGGTTTCTATTAACTGCGCATTAACACCACTGATGATGTCCTCGTCCAGGCCGCGGCTTTTTATTTCAGCCTTTAATATTTCAAGAGCTTCGGGGCGTAAACTGGCCGCTTCCGTAACTGCCAGGCGGGCAAGTTTATCATCGGATAAATTTTTATAGATAGTTTTTAATTGTTCAATACCGGGTTGCATGGTGATAAATATAAATAAAAGAAATTGATACCGGGCAGGCTTATCTGATAAGCAGAGGGCTGTCGAGCTGCTCAGTGTATAAAATGCCAGGATCATTTTTATATTAAAAATTGAAATTAAAAGCAACCAGAAGCAAACGTTAACCGTAAACAATAGTATATGAGGGCGTTTGTTAACATACCAAAAACCATCTGCTGTAAATTTTGCAAGATATGTGGGGCCAGGCCGGTTATTGAACCGGCGGCAGATGGTTTATATGTGGTTAAATGCCCAAATGATAACGGCCACTACCAAACCAGGTCGGGTTTAATTGATATTGACGATTGGAACAGGAATAATACAGTAATTTTATTCCCGATTTTGATATGAAGCAACAAATATCCTGTTGAGTAATATTTCTGTGTAATTTGCCTTAGTGTTACCTAAACACATATCTTTAAGTTTTTAAACCAAAAACTTAAAATGAGCCTTTTAATTAATTTGAAAACCCATAAAATCGGTAAGCTTAAAAAACTGGGATTATTGCTTGGTGCCTTTGCTTTACCGGTTTTCTGTTTTGCCCAATCGGGCCCGGACGCTATCCCGATGGTTGATCATATCGCTATTTGTGTAAAAAACCTTAAAAAAAGCACTGCTTTTTACACCGATGTTATGCACCTGCAAAAAGTATCAAATCCATTTGCCGATACTGTACATCAATGGTACAGCCTTGGTAACCATGTAAAACTACATGCCATACAAGGCAACTGCACAGGTGTACACATTAAAGCCGAACATTTGTGTTTTTCTGTAGGATCTGTAACAGAATTTGCTAAAACATTAGATAAGCTAAGCATCCCATACAGTAATTGGAATGGCGATAGCAAAGAGCCGACGTTGAGAAAAGATGGGGTGCTGCAGCTGTATTTTCAGGACCCGGATGGCTATTGGATCGAAATCAACAGTCCGGCAATCAAAAAATGATATTAAAACATTACCCGGCTTTTCGTTTTATGTTTTCGGCTTTTAGTTTCTTTTTAAACTAATGCCCTTTCCACAACCAAAAGCCCGATAACACGATGAGCGGTAAAAATATCCATTTAACCGGAGCTGTGGTGTACAGACGGTTTTCATTTGGCCCGTAAATGTAGCCAAGTACCGGAACACTTAAAATGATGAGCATCCAGCGGATTAATGTACGTTCTAAAGCTGCGGTCATGTCAGTCCAAATTAATATTCCAGTTCCTGGCAGTGGATACCGGCCCGAATCAAAAGCCATTCKATGTAACGGGGGGAGAGCCCATTGGATTCTATCCGCAATATGTTATCGCAATCTTCCAGGTCGAAATTCCATTGGGCAATTGAAGGAACTTGGGTGAGCAGGTTAGTTACTTTGCTCACCTGCCTTTTTTCTTTAACGTTTGTTGAAAATACCAGCACATCCATAGTAGATAGTTTTTTAGTATTAAATAATAGATGGTGAATAGTGAGTGGTGAATGGTGAATGGTTTTAGCTCAGACAAATTATTCACCACTCACTAATTTCCCAACTCAAACAAACTACTCACCACTCACCCCTCACTGCTCACTGCTCACCCCCTTACTAATCCTGTTTTTCCTTCTCCTCTTGCTCTGGTGCAAAATCGTCCCATTGGCGGCGGCCAAACCGTCCATGCTCATGACTGTCCCAGCCGCAATTACGATCGCGCATTTTGGCTTTAAACCTTTCCTGTTCTTCGGGGCTCATGTTTTTAAAGCGTTCTTCCATACGTTTGCGCATCCATGGGTTACCACCTCCGCCACCCCATCCCGGTTTACCTCCTTTGCCAAAGCCAAACAGTATTTTGCATAAAATAAATATGCCCATGGCCTGCCAAAAGGTAATAACGCCTACATGTAATATTCCCGGTAATAAATTGTTCCATAATTGCATCACCACAAAGCTGATGAGCGATAGGAAAGCGGCTACCGCGAAGGGTATAAATATGAACCGCCATTTATAAAATGTTCTTTTCATTATCTTTAATGTTTTTAAATTTTTTAATATTCTGTAATTTCAAGGTATAACTGCTTAAGCCTTTTGCGCAGGTGCAGCACCGCGTATCGCTTGCGCGATACTAAAGTATTGATGTTTTGTCCTGTACGTTTAGCTATTTCCTCAAAGGGGATGTCGTCAAGCTCCTGCCATATAAAAACCTGTTTCTGCTCGTCGGGCAATTCATCCAGCGCTAAAAAAAGTTCCTCCCAAAAAAGGCTGCGCAGGTATTCGGTTTCGGGGGTGCTGGTTTCGGCGAACAGGATGGCTTTGAAGTTTTCTGTTTCCTCTTCGTCTTCACCAGTTGCAAGCATATCATCAAACAAGGTTTCCGTTTTCTTTTTATGCTTATCTGTTATTTTATTGCGTGCCACACGGTACAGCCAGGCGCTTGTTTGCTCAATAGGCTCAGAATTGATTACCGAACTGAACTGGTACCATACATCCTGCAGAATGTCTTCGGCATCAGCGTCATTTTTTACCCTCCGGCGGATAAAACTCAACAGGCTTTTACCATACGCTTTTATTGTATGTATAATTTGACTGTTTTTGTCTTCGGGCATTACGGCTGTTATCAATTTATTATTCCTTTAATAAAGATAGAGACGATTGAGGATTGAAAACATTTTAAATTATTTTTTAATAAATGATAATGGATGAAGGATTGATGGATGAAAGACAAAAGACTAATGGATGAAGGACAAAGGACTAATAGATGAAGGACAAAGGATTAATGGATGAAAGAGGAAGGATTAATGGATGAGGGATAAAAGACTAAAACATAAGGTCTTTGTTATATATTGCGGCAAATGAATAAGATAATTTACTTGTTAAGGTTTAATTATGCACCCTGCGTTAAAACAATACCTTTCAGATAAGATCAGCCTCTCACCAGAACATGAGGCATTGGTTGACGGTTGCTTTAGAATAAAAAATGCCAAGCGGAACGAGATCCTGGTGCAAAAAGGTAGCGTAGCTAAACATATTTATTTTGTGGTAAAGGGATGCCTGCGGATTTTCCTGGTAGGTGATGATGGCTCCGAATCGACACGTTTCCTGATATTTGAAAATAACTGGGGTACCGCTTTCCCCAGCTTTATTACCGGCAAGCCGTCGGTGGCTGCTATTCAAAGCCTGGAAGTATCAGAAATATTGATGTTAAGCTTTAACGACCGGCAAAGATTACTGGATGAGATTCCCGGCTGGGAAACTATGTATCGCATTGGTTTAGAGCAGGATTATATTGCCTCTATCCAGCGGATAGAAAGCCTTATCACTATGGACTCAAAAACCCGTTACCAGGTATTGATGGATACCCGGCCCGAGATCATCCGACGTTTGCCCAATAAAATAGTTGCGGATTACCTGGGAATATCGCAGGAAACTTTGAGCCGGTTGAAGGCGCCACGGCCCGCTAAAGGGAAGGCCATTTGACGGGCTTACAGGGGTTAAATAAAAAACTTATTTATTGACTTTTGTCAATCTTTTTGAGCTTCTTAATAGCTTGCTTTGTTATCATTAAACCACACAAATTATGTACAGGCAACTACTAATCGCGTTAATACTCTTATTATCAAATTATATCAGTTTTGCCCAAACCAATATCGGGCAGCGCACTTTTCATTTTAAGGACGAAAAACGTAACCGGCCGGTTGTTACCGAGGTTTGGTATCCAACAACCGATACATTAAAGGCGAATGACAAGGCCTTTTCCCCGTTTTTACGCGTGCCCACCGTGCGCGATGGCAAATTACCCGCCGGTAAACTGCCCATCATTATGCTCTCCCATGGAACCGGCGGGGGCAGGTTAACTTTAGAGTGGCTGGCTTCGGCACTTGCTCAAAGCGGGTTTATTGTGGCTGCGGTTGACCATTGGGGCAATACCTTTGATAACAAGATCCGCATTGAGTTTTTAAAGCCCTGGGAGCGGCCCCAGGATATCAGCTTTGCATTAACCTCACTGTTGAACGATCATGATTTTAAAACGGTGATAGATCCGCAAAGAATAGGAGCAGCAGGTTTTTCTTTTGGAGGATATACCGTTATTGCTTTAGCAGGCGGCGAATTTGATTTTGAAGTACTCCGTAACTATTATAAAACCATAGGTCGCAGAGAAATGGAGATTCCCGAATATCCGGGTCTTGTAAAATACCTGGATGATAGTACCTTATTGGCCGGGGCTAAGCATTATCCACCCCTGAAAGATAAACGCATTAAGGCTTTCTTTTCCATTTCACCGGCTTTGGGTCCGGGTTTTACAGCTAAGCAGCAGGTTAAAAACATAGGCGGCCCGGTTTATCTTGTGGGTTCGCAAAGCGATAGCATAGCTCCGGTAAAAACCAATGCGTTACTTTACCATGAACTCATCAAGGGATCGCAATATTACGTTAACCCCGGTAAGGTTGGGCATTATGTAATGCTATCAGAAGCTATTGAGCCGGTTAAAAAAGAAGCCCCCATTTATTTTACCGACGATGCATCTGTGGAC